>JAFLCR010000049.1 GCA_017302755.1 Alphaproteobacteria bacterium | reverse complement strand
ATCGGCAATCTGGGCGACATGACCTTCCGCGCCGTCGAGGAATTGAAGGCCGCGCAGCTCATCGCCTGCGAGGATACGCGGGTGACGCGCGTGCTGCTCGACCGCTACGGCATTGCCGCGAAAACGATGGCGTATCACGAACACAACGCGGCGGAGATGCGGCCGAAATTGCTCGCCCGCTTGCGGGAGGGCGCGGTGGTCGCCCTGGTGACAGATGCGGGCACGCCGTGCATTTCCGATCCCGGATACAAGCTGGTGCGCGACGTCGTGGCGGCGGGCATTCCCGTCACCAGCCTGCCCGGTCCGTGCGCAGCCATCACGGCGCTGACCCTGGCGGGGCTGCCGACCGATCGCTTTTTCTTTCAGGGTTTCCTGCCGCCCAAGCAGGCAGCAAGAATCAAAATTCTTCAGGAATTGCAGCGCATTCCTGCGACCCTCGTTTTCTACGAATCTCCTTCGCGCCTTGAGGCTTCTTTGGCAGATATGCGCAGCGTTTTAGGAAACCGCGAGGCCTCCGTGGCGCGTGAATTAACCAAGAAATTCGAGGAAATCAGGAGGGACACGCTGTCCTCCCTCTGCGCGCATTACGAGGCGCAGGGAGCGCCGAAAGGCGAGATCGTGATCGCGGTCGCACCGCCGGCGGAATCTGGCGCGGTGGCGGAAGCGGAGGTGGAGGCTCTGTTACGGGCACGGATTGGCGCGCTGTCGGTGAAGGAGGCCGTGGCTGAAGTTGCATCGACCACGGGCATGCCGCGCGCCCAGGTATACGCTCTGGCCCTGAAGATTAAAGATGGCCTCTGAAACCCGTCGCTTGCGAGGAAGTAAAGCTCATGCGGACGGCGCATGGGCCGAGACGTTAGCGGTATGGTGGCTCAGAATGAAGGGATACCGCATCCTGGCCCGCCGCTACCGAGTGGCGGCCGGAGAGATCGATCTGGTCGCCCGGCGCGGCAACACGTTGGTGGCCGTTGAAGTAAAGCGGCGCTTCGGTCTGCGGGAAGCGATGGAATCTCTGCGCGCAGAACAGCAGCAGCGCATTCTTCGGGTGTTGGAGGGTTTTGCGGCGCAGCACGGGTTTCAGGATCAAGTGCTGCGCTGCGACATGATCGCCGTGATTCCCGGAAAATGGCCGATCCATCTTGCCGATGCCTGGCAGGAAAGGGTATAAGGGACACAAACGCATCATGAGGAAGCCATGACCATTCTTCGTCTCTTTACCTGCATGGCGCTGTGCGCCGGAGTCGGCGGCTGCGTGCCCCTCGTGGCCGGCGGCGCGGCGGCGACGGGCATGACCATCGCCAAGGAAAAATCGGTTGGTTCAGCGGTGGACGACGCTGTGATCCAGGCGGAGATCAACCACAATTACATTCAATCGAATGTAGACAACCTGTTTACCAACATCGAAACCCGGGTGGATGAGGGCAGGGTGCTGCTGACCGGCAAGGTTCCTACCGATCAGGGGGCGCTGGAAGCAGTGCGGCTGGCCTGGAAAGTAAAAGGGGTAAAGGAAGTCATCAACGAGCTGAAGGTGACGGACCAGTCCAGCGTCCGCGATTATGCGAAGGATGCATGGATCTCGACGCAGATCAAAAGCAAGATGCTGTTCGAAAAGAACCTGAAGTCCATCAACTACTCGATCGAGACCATCAACCAGGAAGTTTACCTGTTCGGCATCGCCCAGGATCAGCGCGAGCTGGACAAGGCGCTGACCATCGCCCGCACGGTCAGTGGCGTGAAAAAAGTGATCAACCATGTCATTCTCAAGGACGATCCCAGGCGCAACGAGCGGGCGGTGACCACATCGTCACCTCGGGAATCGCAACCATCACCCGCAGAATCACCGTCTTATCCCACGGAACCCGTTGTCCGCCCGCTGGATAGCATTGACGCGCGTTGATATGGCCGTAGAAGCTTCTGTATTGGAACAAAAACTTCGTGAATCCTTCCCGGGCGCGGAGATCGTGCTGCGCGATACGGTGGGGGACCGCGACCATTACGAAGTCTCCATTGTCAGCGAGGCGTTTGCCGGCAAAAGCAGAGTCGAGCAGCACCGCATGGTGCAGCGCGCACTGGATGGCATTCTAGGCACCACGCTCCACGCCCTTGCGATGAAGACGAGCGCGCGTTAATATTTGCGCCCTGTAAAAGTTCAGCAATCAAGGAGACTTCCATGACGGAACCTGAAATCTTCGGTGCGATCCGCGAAGACATCAAAAACAACGACATCGTGCTTTATATGAAGGGCACGCCGCAGATGCCGCAATGCGGTTTTTCGGCGGTGGTGGCGCAGATACTTAACCAGCTCGGTGTGCCGTATAAGGGCGTGAACGTCCTGGCCGACCGCGCGGTGTGGGACGGTGTGAAACAGTTCTCCGACTGGCCGACCATTCCACAGCTTTACATCAAGGGCGAATTCATCGGCGGCTGCGATATCACCCGTGAGATGTTCGCCAGCGGTGAGCTTCAGACGCTGCTGAAAGACAAAGGCATTAAAACCGCCGCCTAATTCTTTGGATAAAACGGTGCGAACGGATCGACGGGCACGCCCGCCGGTTCCGGCAGCGGCGGCTTGATACCCGTGGCGATGAAAGGCGGATTGCGGAAGCCGTGCTTATTGTATAACAGCGGCGCACCGTACGGCGTTTCCACGGCACCGCCCGCCGCAAGCAGGATGGCATGTCCTGCGGCGGTGTCCCACTCCATGGTCGGGCCGAAGCGGGGATAGAGATCGGCTTTGCCTTCCGCCACCACGCAGAATTTAAGAGAGCTGGCTGCCGATACCCGGGAGGCGACAGGGATTGGTGCCAGATAGGCTTCCGTTTCAGGCGTGAGGTGCGAGTGGCTCACCACCACATCCAACCCCTTTGCTGATTGCCTGCGGGCCTGAATGGGTTCCGCTTTGTTCCCGTTCTTTTCCCGGAAGCTGCCATGGCCGGGCACACCGTAATAAAGCATATTTTCGGTAGGAATGAGGATGGAGCCGAGCACCGGCACCCCTGCCTCGATGAGGGCGATGTTTACGGTGAATTGTCCCGTGCCTTTGAGGAAACTCCGCGTGCCGTCGAGAGGGTCGACCAGCCAGAAACGCTCCAATGCTTCTTGGGAGAAATCTTCTGGCAGATCGCCTTCCTCCGAGATCACAGGAATATTGGGCGTCAGGCGTAACAAAGCCGCCACGATGTGCGCATCTGCTTTCTGGTCTGCTTCGGTGACGGGTGAATGGTCGTCCTTGCGGCTGACGGCGAGGTCTGTGCGGTAAAGCGAAAGCAGAATATCGCCCGCTTCGCGCGTACAGGCGAGTACGTCGGGAAGCATGGCAAGGCGCTCGGAAACGGTGATCATAAGCTTTGACGAATTATATTTTTTAAATGGCTAATACATTTCCAGCAGTCGGTCGATATATTCCAGCTCGGTTTGGGGGCGGTCGCGCTCTCCGGCGCGGCGCTGCAATTCCTGCTGAATGCGGCGGCTGCGCTGCAGCGTGCCTTCGTCCGGCACTTTAATGGTGCCGAAAAGTCCGGTCCCATTCTCATCGCCCATGAAGGATTCAAGCCCGAAGCCCAGCCCCATTGGCATGCCGCCCTGGCCGGGCTTGCCCTGCATGGCGGATTTCATGGCATCCATGGCCTCGTTCAACTTGTCGAGTGCTTCTTGCTGCGCGGCCAGGGCCGAAAGGCGGTTGCCATTTTCCAGTGCTTGCGCGGCGCGCGCCATGGCTTCTTTGGCGCTGCCCAGGGCTTCGCCTCCGGGGAGCGCCAGCCCGCCGCCCTGGCATTGTTTCAAGGCTTGAGAAACCTGATTCGCCTGTTTGGCGAGCGATTGCTGGCGCTGCTGGAGAGACTGGCTCTGCTGCTGCGGTGTGGTAGTGTCCTGCTTCAGTTGGGCCTGATCCTTACGCAGTTTGGAAAGCGCGGCGGCCGTTTCCAGGGCTTTCTGCAGCAACGCGGGCGGTAGAGTCATGGCGGGCGATTCTTCCATCGCCTGCTCAATGCGGTTCAGCATTTCCTGCGCCTGGTCGCGGTTGCCTGTGGTGGCGGTATCAAGCATCTGCTGCATCGCCTGTGCGAGATTGGCAGCCTGAAGACGTTGCAGCGTCTGCATGTTCTCGGGCATGGATTTTGCCCGTGCCTCAAGAAATTCGCGCATCCGGCGCATGGCTTCCTGCCAGGCGTGATTGATTTCCGAAGTTTTTCCCGAAGCGAGCGCTTCTTTGAGTTTTTGCATGGCCTGACGCAGCGCGTCACGCTTCTCGGCGGTTCCGGCCTGCTCGACATGCACGGCTGTGCGCCACAGCATGAGGCGGACGGATTCGGTATCGCGCCCTTTCATATCATAGGCGAGGCGCAGCGAGGCGGTATCCAGGGCAAGAAAGGTGATCAGGTCCCCGCCGTAGCTGCCAGGTTTCGAGGCAAGCATGCCCAGCGCGATGGATACCTCCTCCCGCGGCGCGGGTGTGGTTTCCAGTTTCTTGCGTTCGGCGATGATGGCCTTGGCGACCGGATGACGGAACTCGGCTTCCGGAAGGATGAACTTCACCTCCGGCCCGCGTGTCATATGCCCTGCGGCGTCCTGGGCCTCGATCCGCATAGTGACAGGAAGCCCCGCAAGGTCATGGAACCCCACTTCATGGTAGCTGGGCGCCTGGATTTTCTTTCGCCCGTTCGCGGGGAGATCCAGCGTCAATTCTTCCGTAGGAGGGATCGACATACCTGCGTTGGCATCAAAAGCAATGACAGCACTGGCCCCGGTGACGCCATAATCATCTTCCGCGTCGAATTCGATTTTCATGGCGCCGGTTACGGTTTTTTCCGGCATTTTCAGCACCCCAAGTACGGGGGGGAGGTCGGCGATCACCTTGACTCTCCAGTCAGCAAGAGTGCGCAGTGCGGCGCTGGCGGTGATGCGGCTGCCTCCGGTGATGGTTGCAGTCGCGTGATAGCTGCCGTCCGTATCACGTTTCATGGCGATGCGCGTTTCTCCCGCACGCAGGCGTGGCGTCCAGAAGCTGCCGCGAACCCGGAGATCCAGAACACTTCCTTCGGGAACTTCCACCGGCTGCTGCGAAGATGAGGTCAGCACCGTCACGGTTTTACCCGTATAACCGGGCGGTGTAACGCGCGCTTCCACCGTTGCCCCGTCGCCGAGATAGGGGCTTTGAATGGCGGGCAGAAACGCATCGCGCAGGTGAAATTCGCTTCCCACCAACGCATAGCCTATAACCAGAAAAAGCAGTAGGGGCGCTCTCAAGGCAAAGCGGTCGCGCGCGGCGACGGGTAGCGATGGCCACGCGGGCCTTAAACGTTTCAACGCGGCGAGGGCACGCTCGCGGTGAAGCTGCCAGAGCGGCGCGTCAGAAGAGATAACGGGCCGATCCTCCAACGCGAGAAGCGGCTGGTGTGGTAGCTGATTGTGAGTTTCCAGCCAGCGGTCGGCGGCGGCGCGGGAGGGATAGCGCAACCGCGCACGGTTTTTCCACGAATGCCGGATGGCAGCGATAAGGCAGAAAAGAAGAACAAGGGCGTGGAACCAGGGGGAAATGCTGCTCCAGAAGCCAAGCATTCCCAGAACGGCGATGCTCAGAAATCCAGCGGCCAGCGGCAGCCAGACAAGGAAGCTTTGCTCCAGAAATAAGAAGAAGCGGGATGTACCGCGAAGAAACGGAAGAAGGGAGCGCATGAAGAACTCTACCACAATTTCGGCAAGGCTTCAGTAAATCATAGAAGATTGCCTCAATTTGCCATTGGCAGCGCAGGCATAATCGCAGGCTTGCTTAAGGCTTCAAGCTTCTTCGCGTCCGATGGCGGTCAGAAACTCCCGCCATTCCCCTTTGCTCATGCCGCTTTGCTCCTGAGTGACGGCTTCTCCCGCCAGCATGCGTTTGAGCGCTGCGATTCCTTTGCCCGAGAACATGGCGCCGCCGAGCCGGTAATCGGCGAAGGCCTCGTAGGTGTGCGGCACCCATTGCTTCACGATATCGAGCATCGCCTCCGCATAGACCCGGATTTCATACTGGGCGTGCGCGTCGGCGCGCAGCGAGAGGAAGTGCAGCAGGTTCTGCAGATCGATCTTCCAATACCACTGCGTGTAGTAATTGAGCGTCAGGTTCATGCGCGCCAGTTCGCGTGCCAGGCCATGGCGCGAGGCGTCGCGCTCCGTGCCGTCCTGCGACTCGTTGAGCATTTCCTCGTAATGGTCGTAGACCTGCATGGCATCGGCCTTGAGCAGTTGCATCACCCGCGCGGCTTCGGCGCCTTCGAGCACGTCGGCGCGGCCCTGGCGATTGTTCTTCGCCTGGGCGGCGAGGTGCTGCGGCTCGGGCAGGTAGAACTCGCGGTCGAGAATGGAATAACGTGCGGAATATTCATTGACGTTCGCGGTGCGGTGACGGATCCACTGCCGCGCCACGAAGATGGGCAGCTTGATATGGAACTTGATTTCGCACATCTCGAACGGCGTCGAATGGCGGTGGCGCATGAGGTAGTTGATGAGGCCTTTATCCTCGCTCACCTTGCGCGTGCCGCGGCCGTAGGAAACGCGCGCCGCCTGCACGATGGCCGAATCGTCGCCCATGTAATCGATCACCCGCACGAAGCCGTGGTCGAGCACGGAAATGGGGGTATACAACAGCTTTTCAAGCGCTGGAACGGTCGCCCGCAGTGTCGGCTGGGTATGGCTGCGCAGCTCGGCGATGGGGTCGATTTCGGCGGCGGGAAGTGGCGCGGTTGCGGTGTTCATAAGCTCTCGACGATGAATTTTTCTCACTTTACCCGCTTGCTGCAAAAAGGAAACCGGGAAAATCCTTGAAAAAACACCTCCGAAACCCCATAATAATCCTGCTGGTTTCCAGCTATGGCGATAAACCTCTTGCGGAATAAGCGCTGCGGACCCGGGGGCGGTACCCGGCACCTCCACCATCTCCCCGTTCCCTAAGTTGTCTAAAGGAACGATAAGGAGCCGTCAGCCCATCGCGTGCGGTGGGGTCAACGAGCTACGGGGGTGAAATAGGATCGACGCGCGTGGTAAAGGCCTGAGCTTTGCCCGGAAAGACACCTCCGGGAACTTCGGTTCCGACGGATCAAACTTCACAAGTGCCAACGACAACGTGGCTCTTGCTGCTAACGACAACTTTGCGGTTGAAGTTGCTAACGCCGCCTAATTAGGCACTTTAGCAATACGTTACAGCGCGGTTCGGGGGGCGCCGGGCAACAGAAGCCCCCTACTTAATTTGCAGTCAGTCATAGGGAAGCGCCACGCGCTGTGGCAGAAATGCCTATGGAAAAGTAAGAGAATATATAGCATCTCATGATACTATAATTAATTGCGATAAAAGACGTCTCAGGGAGCTTTGAATGACGACCACGGATTTAATCGGTTACGACAAGCTGATTGACCAGGCCATGCGCGGCGTTGTGCATGATGCGCTGAAGATCGTGGAGAAGAAGGGCTTTTCCGGCCGCCACCATTGCTACATCTCCTTCGCCACGCGCCATCCGGGCGTCAGCATCGCCCAGCGCCTTAAAGAGCGTTACCCTGAGGAAATGACCATCGTGCTCCAGCATCAGTTCTGGGATCTGAACGTGGCGGAGGATTTCTTCAGCGTGGTTTTAAGCTTCAACAACATTCGCGAGAAGCTAGTGATTCCCTACGCGGCGCTTACCGCGTTCGCCGATCCGAGCGTGAAATTCGGGCTTCAGTTCCAAACCGAGCTTCCGCATGCCCCGTCGGAGGCCACCACGCAGACCGAGCTTCCGGGCCTCGACGAAACCACGGAGAAGGGAACATCGGCCGCCTCCGCCGGCAGCAAGGGCCTGGAGCCGGGCAAAGTCATCACGCTGGATACTTTCAGGAAGAAATAATCCTAACGCAGCGAACCTTCCGCCGTCATGCTCAGGATGGCGGAAATGAGCATGACGATACCGGCACTGACGACAATGCCGTGTCCCACCTGAGATAAGCGGTGCTGAATTGTGCCGGAAAGCCGTGTCATACCCTGCGCCCCCAGCCAGGCGAGGCCGAGCTGCCAGCCAAACACGGCGCAGGCGATGCCCGCCAGGAAAAGCAGCGAAGCGGTGGTGTCAGGCAGCATGCCGTGCGCGCCGGCGGTCACCACAGCACCGAAAAAGAACGCGATGATCAGTGGGTTCAGGCAATTCAGGAGAAAGAGTTGGCCAAAGGAGACCAGCAGCGCCGTGCCTCGAAGCATTGGCTCGAACGTGGTTTTGCCGATTGGAGGGCGTAGAAAGCCCCATAATCCGAGCCCGGCCAGGAAACATCCCGCCACCAGGGTGATGGCCGTGCGGTGCGGGGCAAGTACCTCAAGGGCGGCGGCGCCCGTCCACAACGCGACCGCAGCGAACAGTGTATCGGCCGTTGCGGCACCCAGCGCGCCGAAGACGGCTGGGAAAAATCCATGACGCAAGCCTTTATGCAGGATCAAGACGCCCACGGCCCCCACCGGCACTACCGCGAGCATGCCAGTCGTGAGACCTAGGAGAAAAACGCTCATCGCTTACATATCCGGAGTGGATAATGCCCGTGCGGCGAACCAGGTGGAGGCGTCCTCAGGCGACGGATGCGGTTTCCACGCAGCGGCGAAAAGAAGGGCCAGCGCCTCATGTTCTTTTAAACTGGGTACTTGGATGCGGAATCCCCTTTCCGTGTATTCGACCCAATCCAACTCCCCATTATCGAAAGAGGTTCCGGTTTGTTTTACAGCGCTGAACCGTCTGGGAATATTGTTTCCTTTATGCGCTTCCAGCGACAGCACTTCCCCGTCTCCTGTCCCTAAAGTGAGGGTATAACCGTTGCCTTCCCATGTCTGCGCAGCAAAAAACTGACCGGAATCGGCGCGGCCATTTTCCACCGAATCATTTTTATCCCATTCACAGCAAATAGCGAAAGGTGCGGTTTCTGTTTCAGCGTTGATGTTCCAGCGGATCAGAAAGCATTTTTCTACCGTCATTCCTTCAACCAGCTCGGGAATGGCGGCTTCCATCTTGCACGTTGCTTCAGTGTTCGCACCGCCCAGCAGGAATGTATGCAGCGTGCCCAAGGGTGTCGGCAGGGAGTGTATGGAATGATGGGGCATGCGGCGGAGCCGAACCAAATAGTTCCAAAATGGTGCCCAGAGCCGGAATCGAACCAGCGACACAGGGATTTTCAATCCCTTGCTCTACCAACTGAGCTATCTGGGCACACCGGCCACATGCAGGCAGGACTATCTAAAGGCGGCGCAGGCGCAAGGCAACCATAATTTTAAGGGGCGTCTTCAGCTTCATCAGGAAGTTCTGGCGATTCGGAGGATTCTGCCGGAATTGCATACGCTCCCTTGAGCCAGCGCCCCAGGTCTACCTGGCGGCAGCGCTCGCTGCAGAAGGGACGGTGATCTGCCTGAACGGCTTTCTGGCAGATGGGGCAGGATGCCATGGTTTTTCCTCAGAAAGAAAGGATGCCGTGTGACAGCAGCATCTGCCGCGTTTCGTAAAGTGGAAGGCCCACGACATTCGAATAGGAGCCGGAAAGAAAGGCCACAAACCCCCCTGCCATGCCCTGGATGGCATAGCCTCCGGCTTTGCCAACGCCTTCGCCGCATGAGAGATAGGAGTCGATTTCTCGACCTTCAAGCCGCTTGAAGCGAACGATGCTGCAGACTTCCTTTGCCGCGGGGTTTTTCCGGCCGGGCAGATGCAATGCAAGAAAAGTCCATACTTGATGCCTTCTTCCCGAAAGCAGTTCCAGGCAGGCACGGACACTCTGTTCGCTTTCTGCTTTGGGCAGAATGCGTCTGCCACATGCTACTACGGTATCGGCGGCCAGGACGGGCATGTCCGGGTGCTTTTTCGCGATTGCTGATGCTTTAGCCATCGCCAACCTGGCTCCGTAAGCTCGCGGCAGTTCACGGGGCAGGGGGGATTCGTTGATATCCGCGCCTTCCACGGCTACCGGCGTCAGGCCGATCTGCTGAAGCAGCGCCAGGCGGCGCGGCGAGGCGGAAGCCAGAATAAACGGCTTATTTATCACGGAAGGTGATGCGTCCTTTGGTCAGGTCGTACGGCGTCATCTCGACCTTGACGCTGTCACCGACCAGGACGCGGATACGGTTTTTCCGCATGCGACCGGAAGTGACAGCCAGGATTTCGTGGCCATTTTCCAGTTTCACGCGGAACATGGCGTTGGGCAGCAGCTCCGTCACCACGCCGGCGAATTCGATCAAGTCTTCTTTTGCCATTAATGCCGATATCTTAAGATGAACCGGACTGGGTTTAGCCCAGTTGGCGTCACGCTGGCAACCAAAATATGGAAATCAGTGATGATGCTCGGGATGCGCTTCAGCCCCAGGTTGTTCAGCCGCAGCGGAGGGGGAGCGTATTTTTGCTACTGTTGAGATGGTTCCCCCGTTCCGGAAACGCAGGTTAAAAGTAACGGAATCTCCTGTCTTCAGGGGGGATTTGGCGCCGAATAACATGAGGTGCAAGCCGCCCGGAGCAAGAGTGGCTGCGCCACGGGCAGGAATACCGATCTGCTCAACCCGGAACATCCTCATGATGTTGCCAGCTTTCTCGTGCGTGTGCATTTCCACCTTGTCGTATTGCGGAGAGGAAACAGCTTCCAGTACGTCAGGAACGGCGGAATCATTGGTAATCGTCATAAAGGCTGCCTGGGCCTTGCTTCCTGCCAGGGCGGGCGGTGACCAAGCATCGGAAATGGTAATATTTGCCGCCTCAGCTGGCAATAAGCGCATGAAGTAAATACATATTAATATCGCGCAAGGAAATAATTGGCGGCTGAAGATTTTACGATTTATAAACATAAGACTAGATAGAAATTTACCTATGCATGCTTTACTGCACCCACGCCTAGCATTTTCCGGGCAAACTTCCAAGCACGCGATTCCCATGGTGCCGGCCATCCGCACGCCTTCCAGAGCTCCCCGTTTTTACGGATTGATCGCCTTCAGCGCGCTCATCATGCTCGTGTTCGGCATTATTGTGGCGTACCAGGCATCGGAATCGTACCGAGCCGCGCTTGAAACCGCCGAGGAAGACGCGCAGCGCCTCACCAAAACCATGCACGATCATGCGGAACTGACTTTTTTGGCCATTGATATGGCCCTGCGCCGCGCGGCTGACCGCAATTACATCAACGACCTTTTCGGCGGCAACCTGCAGCAGGATCTGGCGAGCAACCTTCAGCTTTGGACACAGGAAACCACCCAGCTGAATACCATGGTAATGGCTGACGACAGGGGATATATCCGTGGCCGCGCCAGCGATCCGGGCTACGAATTTTGGCTGCGCGATACTTACAGCGTCTCCACGCACCCCGTTTTTACGGCACTAAAGGACACGAGCGATGATAACCGTGTGGCCGTGATGCTTGACAAGATGCCTGCCGGCGCGCCGGGAGCTGGCATTGAGCTGATCGTGCTTTCACGCAGCCTTTCGCGCAAAAGCGGCGAGTTTGGCGGTGTGGTGGCGGGCGCTCTCAATGCGCATTATTTCATTGAGTTCTTCAAATCCGTGGAACGAGGTCGCAAAAGCTCGTTGGCGATTTTCGACGCCCAGGGCAACATCCTCATCCACGGTCCCGCTGACGAGGAAATGTTGACCGCTCCCGTGCTAGATAAATTGCGTGAAGCGGTGCGTAGCGGGGCTTCGAGCCCTCAGCTCACGGGAAGGCTTTCCGACGATAATGTGCTCACGGTCTACAGCTATGCCAAGCTTTCGCATGTGCCGCTCTATGTTGCGGTTACTCTGGACGAAAGTGACTTCCTTTCCACCTGGAAATCGAACCGTTCCAAGGATATAGGCTTCCTGGCAATTTTCGCGCTGTTCGGCTCGGTGCTTTCCTTTTTCGCGCTGACGATGGCAAAGCAGATCCGCCGCGTTGAAGAATCGGAAGCGTCGGCGGTGTTGGCAAGCCAAACCAAATCCGAATTCCTTGCCAATATGAGCCACGAGTTGCGCACGCCGCTGAATGCCATCATCGGATTTTCCGAGATGATGGATTCTGGTTATTTCGGTCCGCTCAATCCGAAGCAGAAAGAGCGTATCCACGACATCAACCTCTGCGGCAATCATCTGCTGCAGCTGATTAACGACATTCTTGAATTCTCCAAGGGGGAAGCTGGCAAGCTCGAATTGCAGGAGGAGGTCTTCGCGTTGCAGGACGTGGTGCACGAATGTCGCCGCATCATGACCGAGAAGTGCAAAATGCAGGGCGTGAGTCTCCAGCTGCAGGTGGAAGAGTCGCTGCCGCTGATTTTTGCCGATAAGCGAAAAATTCGTCAGATCTTGCTCAACCTGCTTTCCAACGCGATCAAGTTCACGCCCGAGGGGGGCAGGGTAACTGTTTCCGCCAGGCTTGACCACCACCGCAGCATGATCTTCGTGGTGGAGGATACCGGCATTGGCATCGCGGAAGAGGACATCCCCAAAG
>JAFLCR010000048.1 GCA_017302755.1 Alphaproteobacteria bacterium | reverse complement strand
CCTCGTCCTGACGCTGCTGATTGCCGAAGCCGATCACCAGGCGTTCGCTATCCGACGCGCCAGCGTTGCTGGTCATGATCAGGATCACGTTGCGGAAGTTCACGGTCTTGCCGTTGGAATCGGTCAGCTTGCCGTAATCCATCACCTGCAGGAGGATGTTGTAGATATCCGGATGCGCCTTTTCGATTTCGTCGAGCAGCAGCACGGCGTAGGGGGTCTTATCGACCGCGTCGGTCAGAAGACCGCCCTGGTCGAAGCCCACATAGCCCGGAGGGGCGCCGAGCAGGCGGGAGACCGCGTGCTTTTCCATGTATTCGGACATGTCGAAGCGGATCAGTTCCATGCCCATCAGCTTGGCGAGCTGCTTGGCGACTTCCGTCTTGCCGACGCCGGTGGGGCCGGTGAAGAGGTAATTACCGATCGGCTTCTCATGGTCACGCAGGCCGGCGCGAGACATTTTGACGGCCTTCGAGAGCGCCTCGATCGCCTTGTCCTGCCCGAACACCACGAGCTTGAGGTTCTTTTCGAGATTCCGCAGCACTTCGGCATCGTCCATGTTCACGCTCTTAGCAGGCATGCGGGCGATCTTGGCCACGATTTCTTCGATTTCCTTCACCGACAGCGTCTTCTTACGCTTGCTTTCAGGCAAGAGCATCTGAGCGGCGCCGGCTTCGTCGATCACGTCGATCGCTTTATCGGGCAGCTTGCGGTCGTTGATGTAGCGGGCCGAGAGTTCCACCGCTGCCTGGATGGCGGCGCCCGTATAACGGACTTTGTGGTGGTTCTCGAAGTAAGGCTTGAGGCCGCGCAGAATCTTGATGGAGTTTTCCACCGTCGGCTCGTTCACGTCGATCTTCTGGAAGCGACGCACCAGAGCGCGGTCCTTCTCGAAGTACGTGCGGAACTCCTTATAGGTCGTGGAGCCGATGCAGCGGAAGCTACCCTTCGCCAGAGCGGGCTTCAGCAGGTTGCAGGCATCCAGCGAGCCTCCGGAGGTAGCGCCCGCACCGATGATGGTGTGGATTTCGTCGATGAAGAGAATCGCCTTCGGCAGCTTCTCAATCTCACGGATCACGGCTTTCAGGCGTTCCTCGAAATCGCCACGATAACGGGTGCCCGCGAGCAGGCTGCCCATGTCGAGCGAGAAGATAAGCGCGGATTTGAGCACTTCCGGCACTTCGCCGCGCACGATGCGCAGCGCGAGGCCTTCGGCGATCGCCGTCTTGCCCACGCCGGGTTCGCCGACGAGCAGCGGGTTGTTCTTGTTGCGGCGGCAGAGCACCTGAATGGTGCGTTCCACTTCCTCTTCGCGGCCGACGAGAATGTCTATCTTGCCCGCTTCGGCGCGCTTGTTGAGGTTCACGCAATAGGAGGAAAGCGCGTCGTTCTGCTCCTTGCCGCCGGCGGCGCCACGCTTTTCTTCCTCAGGCTGGATTTCCTCATCAAAGGAGGGCTTGGTGCCATTAGAGGTCGCGGCGGGAGGCGTCGGCTTGGAAAGCTCGCCGTATTTCACGATGCCGTGGGAGATGTAGTTTACCACGTCGAGGCGCGTGACGTCCTGCTCCTGCAGGAAGAACACGGCGTGCGATTCGCGTTCGGAGAAGAGCGCCACCAGCACGTTGGCGCCAGTCACTTCCTTCTTGCCCGCGGACTGCACATGGATGGCAGCGCGATGCACCACGCGCTGGAAGCCGGCCGTGGGCTTCGCTTCGTCGAGCGACTCCACCACGAGGCTTTCGAGTTCATTCTCAATGAAATCATAGAGGCTCTTACGGAGTTCCTGAATGTTCACACCGCAACCGCGCAGCACCACCGCCGCGTCGGGATCTTCCGACAGGGCCAGCAGCAGATGCTCGAGCGTCGCATATTCATGGCGATATTCCTTCGCCAGGCCAAGCGCACGGTGGAGACTCATTTCAAGGTTTTTGGAGAGCATTGGTTATTCCCTTTCCATCAGGCAGCGTAATGGATGCTCATTTTTCTGTGCCAGCAGTTTGACCTGCTCGACTTTGGTTTCCGCAACATCCCGCGTAAACACTCCGCACAGTCCCGCACCTTTATTATGCACCTCAAGCATGACCGTAATGGCCTCCTCGTGCCCCTTGTGAAAGAGCACCTTCAGAATGTAGACGACGAAATCCATAGGCGTGAAATCGTCGTTGAGAAGTACCACTTTGTAGAGCGGCGGCCTGGCCACGCGCACGAGAGTCTGGGTACTGGACCCCACTTCCGTATCCGTATCCTGGCTTGCCCATACGATGTTCCCGAGCGTGTCGTTTTTCATGTGTTTCCACATCCTCAGTGTCGCACAAATCCTTAAATTTTCGCTTAAGCGGAGGTTTCCAAAGGGTTGCGGAAAAGCTGCCAAATTCCACCCTCTCCGAGGTTAATATAGGGGGTTTATGGCGACTTTCCTAGGGGATGGCTGAATCCACCTTTTTAACGAGCAAAAAAAGACCCCTGGCAAGTTGCCTTGCCAGGGGGAGAGCAGGAAACTGTTTGTTTCGCTCAAGCGCCGCTGGAGCTGCGCGCCTCAATGGCGCTAGTCCTCACTTCGCTCGTCCACGCACTATTTCATCATAGTTCCTTGCCTTAGATCCGGTTCAACTCGTCGAGGAGCTGATCGGAGGTGCTGATGACCTTGGTATTGGCCTGGTAGGCGCGCTGGGCAATAATGAGGTCCGTCAGTTCCTTGGCGAGATCCGCATTTGAGGACTCCAACGCCGCCGAGATGACCGAGCCCACGCCGCCGGAGTTGGCCTCGCGCAGGTTGAACACGCCCGATTCCCGGCTCTGCTGGAAGACGTTGCCGCTGAGCGGGTTCAGCGCGTTCGGGTTCTCGAAATCGGCTAGGGGCAACTTGTAGAGACGCTGCGTTTCGCCGTTGCTGTAATTGCCGATCACGTAGCCTTCCTTGTCGATCGTCACCCCGATCAGCTGGCCCACAGGCGCGCCGTTCTGGTTGATGAACGCCGTGTTGTAATCACCCGCGAACTGGCTCATGCCGTCGGTTTTGCCGATGGTGGTCGCACCGACCGTGCCGAAAGGCTCGCCTGCCGTGCCCCAGTTGAACGTGAGTTCGCTTGGCTCGGCGCCGTTCGTCCAGCGCACGGTGACCGGGTTGAGGAGGCCAGAGCTGACGCTTCTGAGCGAGCCATCGCCGTTGAAGGTGAGCGTGCCGGTGGCAAGCTGCCCATCCACGAAGGGCGAGGTGATGGTCACGTCCGAAGTGTTGGTCGCCCAGATTTCCACCGACCATTCGTTGGTGTTGGTCTTGAGGAACCCGATGCGCAGGTCATGCGCGTCACCGAGCGCGTCGTACACCGTCACCGACTGGCTGGTGTCAGGGGTGAGCGACGTCGTGCTGCCGACCACCGTCGAACCCGCCATGTTCAGGGATTGGTAGGTTTCGCCGGTCGCACTGTAATACTGCGAGCGGGTGGGGTCGTAGAGCGGGCCGTAGAACGCCATCGTCGCACCCGTCGCCGTGGTCAGGTTCGGAATGTTGAGGTCGTTCAAGCTGAAATACGTGGCGCCGCCCGCCGTTGTGCTGTTGGATGCGGCCACGTTGTCGAAGCGGATGCCGTTGATGGGGCTTCTCGAGTTGATCGCCACCGTCGATGCGCTCGTCGGGTTGTTGATCGTCGCCGAGAGGTCCGCGGTAGTGTTCACCAACCGGGCCAGTTCCTGCATGGTGGAGTAGCGCCCAACCACCGTGCCGGCGGGTACAAAAGTTGCCGTGTTCGCGAAACCGATATCCGCCGCCAGCGTGCCGGTGACGTCGGCGAAGGTCATGCCGTCATTGCCAGCATCGGGAGACACGTAGAGCACGTTGTTGACCACGCGCGCCGTGAGGCCGGTGACATTGTCGATCGCCTGGGCCAGCGTCGCCAGGCTGTTGAACTGGCGCGGGGTGCTCGTGGTGCCGAAGATGTTGGGGTTCGTGCTCTGGAACTCGAAAGTGACCGTGCCGAGCGTCGCCGTGGTGATGGTGAACTGGTCGCCATTCGCCGGGCCGGTGAAAACCGTGGTCGAGGACGCCGCGTTGTAGATCGGAAGCGCGCCGCTGTTCGCTACGCCGCCGTATTCGAAGGTATAGACTTGGCCTTCCGTAGTGGTCACGTCGAACTGGTCGGCGAGCGCCAGGGCCGGCGGGCCGGCATCGGGCGCGATCACCTGGGTGGAGGTGATGTCGTAGTTGTTGCCCGTGGTCGCGGTGTTGCCGATCTGGAAGGTATCACCGCCGCCGGTGCGCAGCACCTGGTCGGCTTTGAGGTTGATGCCGGTGTCCACCTGCGTCGTCGCCGTGGCCACACCGCTGGAGGTGCTGAGGTTCACGGTCTGCAGGCTCTGGATGTTGGAGCTGGCCGTGGTGTAGGTGGTATTACCAGCCTCGCCCGGCAGCAGGCCGTTGCGATCAAGCGGCCAGCCGCGCAGATAGAAGCCCGCGACGTTGACGAAGTTGCCCGTGGCGTCGGCCTTGAACGAACCGGCGCGGGTGTAGAGATTCTGGCCCGATCCGTCGGAGCGTTCATTCACTACGAAGAAACCAGCGCCGGAGATGGCAAGGTCGGTCGCGGAATTGGTGGTCTGTAGGATGCCCTGCTGGTCCACGAGCTGACGGTTGCCACCGACCACGCCGCCCGGCGAGTAGGCCACCACCGCCGCGGTGTTGGTGACAAGGGTTTCGAAAGTGGACGAACCCGCCTTGTAGCCGACCGTGTTCACGTTGGCGATGTTGTCCGAGATGATGGAGATGGCGTTGCTCTGGCCGTTCAGACCCGTCACCCCTGTATATAAAGCGCCATAGAGACTCATGGTGTTACTCCTGTAGTGAAATAGGTTCCGTTAGTATCGTTAGCTTCCCGCCTCGCCGTTAAGCGCAACGGAGAGAATATCCTGAAGACCCACCGACTTGCTGGGCAGCTGCAAGAGCACCTGGCCATTCGGGAAGGTCGCGCCCTGCACCACTTCTTCAACGAAGGGCTGGGAGGAAACCGTGGTGTCGTCGGTAAGGTTGGCCGAGACGGTGACGCGGTAATTGCCGCTGTCCGCGTATTCACCGGACGACATCATGCCGTTCCAGGTGAATTCACTGATGCCCTGGGTGATCTCGCCCTGCTGGCTGTAGACCAGGTTGTTGGAGGCGTCATAGACATCGATGCGCGAGCCCTTGACATTCGCCGGCAGCTCATACGCGATCTTGCTGTCCTTGCCCTTGGTGTGGGCGACGCTCGATGCGCTCGTGCGCACTTTCTTGCCGATCAGCGAGAGCGCCGTATCCATGGAGACACCCTTGGTATCGATCGTCGAGCCGCCGCCCGGCGGCTGCGTTGCGGTAGGATCGCCGGAGATGAGGCTGACGTTTTCGAAGGCGACGTCCTTGCCGTTCACCTGCAGCGTCACCTTGCCGTCGACGATCGCCACGCTCTGCACCGCGCCGTCGGTGTAGGTTTTGACTTCGAGCGGCTGGCCGGTTCTGTCCTTGGCCACAATGGAAATCTGATACGGTCCCGCTTCCGCCGTGCTGCCGTCGTCCTTGTTGCCGAGCCAGCGCACGTTGTGCATGCCAGACTCCTTGACGCCGTTGGCGGTGAAAATCGCCCGCCCCGACGCCGTGGTCACCGCCACGGTGACCGTTTCGGCCGCTGCGGGAAGCTCGTAAGAGAAATCCACGGGGTTGGTGCCATCGTATTGGATGGCGTTGCTTTCGCTGCGGATGCGCTTGCCGATCAGGTTCGCCGCCGCCGTGGAGCTACTGACCGCGTTCTGCGCCAGGAGCTTTTCGAGGTTGGCGTTCATCTGCACCGTCTGCTCGGTCTGGCTGAACATCACGAGTTGCTGGGTGAACTGGTTGGTATCCATCGGCTGGCTGGGATCCTGGTTCTTCAGCTGCGTGGTGAGCAGCTTGAGAAAAACGTCCTTCTGATCGGCCAGGTTGGTGGCCGCCTGCTGAGCTGCGGTTTTCGTCGTCTGGGCGGCGATGCTAGCGTTGATGTCGGCAATGGCCATGGTGATCGCTCCTTATACTTTAATATCGAGTTCCCGGTTATGTTCCGGGCGGTAGGAAAGGGTGACTTCCTGAACAACCTCCGCAGCCGCCTCTTCGGCGGGAGAACGGTATTGTCCAAGTTGCGGCATCTGACCGGCAAAACCCTGCTGGTTCTGCGAATCGCCGCGATAGCTGAAGGACAGGCTGCCCGAATCGGTTTTCAGCCCGGCGTCCGTCAGCGCCTTTTCCAGATGGCGCGACCCGGCCTGCAACGCCTCCAACGCGTCGCGGCTGCTGGCGATCACCGTCACGGAAGCCTTGCCGTCCGCCGCCACGTCGAGCCGCACGTCCACGCGGCCGAGATCCTGCGGCTCCAGGCGAATCTGAATCTGGTTCGCGCCTTCACGCACGCCCTGGGTAATCCGAACCGCCACCTGTTCCGCCACGTTGGCGGCATGATGCGCGGGGCGGGCATGCTCAATCGCCGAGCGCGCCGCATCGAGTTGGCTCAGGCGATCGGCCAGGGCGCCGGCGATCGCCGAAAGATCAGGGCCGTTGCTGGCGGAGAAGGATAATACTCCGCCCTGATCCCCCACCGCATCCGTGGGAGTCGGCGCAGCCTGAGGCTGAGCATTCAATACTTGGACCACCTGACGCAGCAAAGCATCCGTCACCTGGGTGAGCGGCTTATCGGCAGTGACGGGCTTAAACGCTTCATGAGCCTTGGCCTGCTTCGGTTCCGCCGGCACGGGTTCTGCCACGAGCTTCTCCGTCATATCCGCCAGATCCTGCGGCACAGGAGGTGCAGCAGGCACCGGAATCGGCGTATCCGCATCCTGCACCGTCACGGAGGCGGAGGCCACTTGCCGAACCGACGGGGATATTTCGGGCACGGCGGTTTTTACCGCCGGTAATACGGCCAGCGCCTGCACGGGCGCTTCAGCCGCCACCTTCTCCGCAACCTGCAAAGCCTGAAGAGGCTTTGGCTGCTGCGCCGTGGCGGCAGAAGCCAGAATTTTCTGCAGGAGGGCTTCCACGTCCACATCCGAAGACGAAGAAAGCATGTCCTGAATTTTCTGCAGCGCTTTTTCGGGCGAGGCCTCATGCGGCACGCTTTTGATATGCGCCAGCAATTCCTGCATCAGATCGCGCGGCCTGGCGGGTGCAGTCGGCACAACCGGCACCGGTGCCTCCGCTGTATCCACCACATCCGGCAAAGCGGGCTGTACCGCCGCAGGCGTTACCGGCTTTGCAACCAATTCATCGGCTACCGGCAACTGAGGTGTTTCCGGAAGCCCCGCCTGAAGCGCGGCGGCGGGCGTAAGCGTCACCTGATCCACCGATGGCATCACAGGCAGAGCCTGCTCCGCTGGTGGCGCGGCCAGGGCGGCTACGGGGAACAGCCAGGCAAGCACGCCAGCCTGTTGTTGCCCTTCCCCCTGACCTTGTCCGTCACCTGATGCTTCACCAGCGGATTGTGTCGCAGCGGCCCCACCGTCTGCCGACAGCGCTTCGGGAAGCGCACCGGCGGAAATCCCGGTCAATAGCGTTCCCTGAAGCAATTGCGTGAAAAGTTGCGTGGAAGAAATCTGACCCGGCTGCGGCACAGGCCCGCCGCTCGCCGCCAATGCCGCATCCACGGCCGCACCTGGCGCGGCGGGAGAGGCTGAAGCCAAAACGCTGATGATGTCGGAAGCAGGAAGCAACATGTCAGATCGTGAGTAATGTTTTCTCTGACATATAAATTTGCAAAAACCGGGCCAAGTGGCGGGCCAGCCATAATATACTGTAATGTATTATATTAACATCCATCTATCCGGCATGATTACCGTTTTTCGGAAAAAAAGAGTCTCCCCCCACGGCAATATTTTCCCAGAGATATCGGGAATAAAAAAAGCGCCCGGAGGCGCTCATTTTTTATGACTTTCTAGCCTAAGCGGAATATTCGAAGCTGGAGCCACCCTCGCCGCCAGAGCCGTTACTTGCCGATGCGGGCATTGAATCCGCCGCTGGGGGCTGGCTTTTATCGATTTCTTCCCAGCTGTCACGCATGCGGCGGACGCGGGCAAGGACATCATCCACAAGTTTCAGATTCTGGGTACGATCCGCCTGCGCGAGATCCATGGAGAGATTATGGTAGAACGCAGCCAGCATATCCGCCATCTCGCCGCCCTGCTCGAAATCCAGGCAATTATGGAGCGCATCCACAATATCGTTGATTCTGCGGAAGGCATTGAAGCGCTGTTCGGTATTCTGCTGCTCCATCGCGGAACGCCATTGCTGGGCGAAGCGGATGATGCCGTCATAAAGCAACACGATCTGGCGCGTCTTGGCCATGGTCTGCGCTGCGGTGTTGTATGCCTGGTATTTGCCTTGCGGACTCACCCTGGCCTCCTAATTAACCCTGTTCTCTTGCGCGCTGCTGTGCGTCGAGGCTCTGCAGCAGCGTATTGATGGAGGCGATGGCGCGTTCGAGCGCCGCGAATTTCTCCAATTGCTGCTGGCGGAACCTTTCCACCTGCTCGTTGATTTTGACAATCTGCTCCTCATAGTCGGTATTGTTGTCCGAGAGGGCTTTGATCTCGACATCCAACTGTCCCGTCTGCGAGGTCAGGAAGGTGGTTAAGCTATTATAGAGATAATCCCCAACGCCGTGACTGATGTCAACATGGGTATCGGAATCGTTGATGCCGTTCTGGAACATCACCAGCCCTTCGAACGGCGTTCCCGCCTGCCCCTTCAGGGAAATGCCGGTGGTGGTTTCTGCATAGTCGAGCGCGTAGAAGACACCCGTATCCACGCCGCCAACCTGGAGGTACGCGGTCGCCGTATCGCCCACGCTATCCACTTCGACACGGAACTCATACGCGGAAAGCGCGTTCGTGCGCGAAATCACCTGCAGGTTCGACGATGCAGGCCGAAAATCGAATTCGAACACGCGCCGGACCTGATCGAAATTATTGGCGATCGCACTCTGAAGCTTGGAAGCGTCGATGGTCATGATGTTCTTGACCTCGGGGGTTTCGCTGTCGCCCTCGAAATCCGTAAGCGTGATGCCGATTTCGGCCAGGGACTGGAAATCACCGCTAGCCACGCCTGGCACGGAACGCAGAATCGCGGTGGCCGCGCTGCTGACCGCCGATTTGAAGGCGGAGTTATTGAGGAGCACCGAATCCTCCGCAGGCGAGCCGTCCCCATTGCGCTGTGTCTGCTCAGCCGCGAAAACACGCAGGTTGTTGTAGGTGGTCACGAAATTCTCGATGCTCGTCTGGATGGTTTCCACATCCGAAATCACGGTGGTCGTGAAAATCGTCGCCGGTTTGGCGGTCAGGAGGTTGATATTAAGGCCGGTGACGGCATCGGAAATCGTGTTCGTGGAGCGCGTGAGATTCACACCATCGAGATTGATGCTGGCATCCTGCGCGATCTGCGTGTCCGTGAAGGTGATGTTGGCCAGCACGCCGCCCACATCCACCGCCGCCGCCATGTCGAAATCATAGGCAAGGCCAGTCTTGGTAGACTTAAACGATAGACCGTACTGCCCGGATGCGACCTGAATGATATTTGCCTGGATATTGGTGGTGCCCGTCACCGCATTAAACTTGTAGGCAATGTCGGCAAGCGTGTCGCCGTCGTTGAAATCGATCGTGGCGCCGTTGATGGTGAGCGTGCCGTCGCCGAACTGGTTGCCCACGGGCGCAGCGAATACGACCTGCTGGTTGGCGTCGGCAATCGCGAACGTGCCGTTGACGTTCTGCTGCTTGGCCTGGGCGACCTGCAACACCTCAATATTATAGCTGCCAAGCGGCGTGCCGGGATCCGCCGTGACCGTCAGGTGACTGGCGGCCACCGTGCCGTCATTGGAGGAAATCGTCGTGCCGCGGTATTTGAACGCATTCGACGCCGCGTTCTGCACGCCCGGCGGATTGCGCAGAAAATCCGTCGCAGTTTGCAGCGACTTCAACAATTGCTTGAATTCATTGAGCGCGGAAATTTTGTCAGAGTTAAGGTCAACCTTGTCCTGAAGCCGCGTCGCGGGAATTTTCTTGGCTTCGACCAACGCATTGACCAGCGTTTCCGTATCCAGGCCAGAAACGCCTCCGCCCAGCACCGTTCTGCCGCCAGAGTTAAAAAACCCGCCCAGGTTGATTGATGTGACCATGACACTCCTCCTCGCGCGCAATGCAAGGCGCGATCCTATTAAATTTCAGACTTTTCTTCCTGCGACTCGACGTTTCTTATACTTTTGAATCCACCAGCGTTCCTTGTGCCCTGGTCTTCAGCTCACGGGCGAAAGCCAGCATATCCTGCTCGGGATAATAGCTGATCTTGCCGGTCTGCAGATTGGTGAAGCGCGTCACGAACTGTCCGGACTGGTCACGGAAGATGGTGAAGCGCGTGTCGCTTACAGGGTACGAAAACTTGGCGAACTGCTGCGCCGCGTTGGTCAGAAGCCGCATCCGCTCTTCGTCGGAAGTAACGGATACGCCGAGATCCTGCGAAAGATTCACCGCCTGCGACACCACATCCGGCGCAGCGCTGGAAGAATTCAGCGTAGCGGAAGAGGTTTGCGGTTTCGGCGCAAATTCGATCTTAGGCAGCGGTGCAGACGTCGTCGATGAAAATACGATATCCATGGTAATCCCCTTTTCCCTTTATCCGGAACCCCCGGCGGGCCAAAGCCCGCCGGGAACCCGAATGACCTGTTAGCCGATGAGCTTCAGCAGGTTCTGCGGCATCAGGTTGGCCTGAGCAAGCACCGAGATGGATGCCTGCATCAGCACCTGCTGCTGCGCGAACGCCGAGGATTCGGCCGCCACGTCCGTATCCAGGAACACGGATTTCGCCGCATCCTGGTTCTGGATGGAGGTTTCCGTCACGTTCGCCGCGTAGTTGAAGCGGGACTCGAGAGCACCCACATTCGCACGCAGCGCCGTCACTTCCTCGATCGCCTCATTGAGCTGCGTCACCGAGGTCTGAGCCGCGGCCTGCGTCTGCACGTCGAGGATGAACCCGCCGTACAGATTGCTCGTGCGCGCATCGCCCAGCGTCACGTTAATGACGTCGGTGGAGGTCAGACCAACCTGGAAGTCTTTTCCGTTGGTCGTCACTCCGGAGAACGCATCGTTCAGTGCCGAAGCAAAGTCCGAAGCGCCGACGGCGTTGGCGTAGTTGTAGTTGCCGTTCAGGCCGGTCAAGGTAATGCGCAGCTGCGTATTATCCACCGTACTGTTGAACGTGATGGTCGAGGTGTTGGCCACGGTGTTGGGCACCGTAGAGGTTGTGTAACGGATGCCGCCGATATCCACCGACATACGGCCGTTGTTGGCCGCCGTGGGCACGCCATCCACCGAGAAGGTGCCGACCTTGCCCGGAAGCACGCCGGCGAACAGCACGGTGTTGGAATACACCTGCACCATGTTGCCAGTGCCGAGGAAGCCAGTCATCTGGTAGTTCGGCAGCAGCGATGAGCTGTTCAGCATGGTCTGCAAGCGGCTTTCCAGCACTTCCGGAAGGTTGGCAGCGCCGGGGAAGTTGCTGCCCGCACCAGAGAAGTTCTGGAACACGATGTTCGCACCGTTGAACGACGAGTTGGACGTCGTCACCGTGAACGTCGTCGCGTTGTTCGCCACGTCCGTCGCCGTCCAGACCACGCCACCGATGTTCAGGGTGATATCGTAGTTGGCGGTGTTGGCCGTGGAAACCGCCACGCTGGCCACCTTGATGTCGCCGTAGAAATTCTGACCAACCGTGCCAAGCGCGTTGAAGCCGTTGACCACGGCGTTCGCGTTGCCGATCATGCCCAGAACCTGCGACGAGTTCGCACCAGCCACGGAGTTGTAGGTGCCACCGCCCTGGAGAGAACCGTCCAAGAGCACGACGGAATTGAACTTGGTGTTGTTCACCAGGCGGTCAATTTCGTCCGTGAGGGATTGGAACTCTTGGTCAAGGAAGCCGCGTTCCGTGCCGGAGAGGGTGCCGGAGTTGGCCTGAGTCGCGATCGACAGCTGGCGCTGCAGAATCTCGGTCAGGTTGGCGAGCGCGCCGTCAGCCACTTCGAGGAAGCTGTTGGCTTGCTTGGCATTGACCAGACCTTGCTTCAGCGTGTTCACGCGAGAAGCCAGCGTGGTGCCGATCGACAGCGCCGCGACGTCGTCCGACGCCTTGACGATGCGATTGCCGCTGGAAAGGCGGGCAATGGAAGACTCGGTTCTTGACGAAGCCTTGCTCAGATTGGCTTGCGCGTAATACGCCGAGATATTGGTATTGATGGAATTAGCCATGATATTCTCCTACTTGGACTTGGCTTGATGAAGGGAGATACATTCTCCACGGTAAAGTGCTATCATAAGATGCACCTTGCTACAATATATAATGGGCGCGGTTACCGATTAGTTAACGCGATTTAATTGATATAAAAATCTTATATTTATTATATATTTCAATATATTATTTAAATGCCAAACTGACATTCCTCATCCGCCGCTGATACAATCTCAGCGAATCCGCAGTGATTTTTTAAGTCAGGGATGACAGCGAATCCGCATAGCTGTTCGAG
>JAFLCR010000047.1 GCA_017302755.1 Alphaproteobacteria bacterium | reverse complement strand
CCGCACCGTGCCGGTCATCATCGACGCGGTGGATGGCAATACCGCCACCGGCCGCACCAAGGGTGATGCGCCGGAGATCGACGGCATCGTGACCGTGCGCGGTATCACCAAGGAGCGCCCCGGCGATATCATTCCGGTGAACATCGTCAAGACCAGCGAATACGATCTTCAGGGCGACGTTGCGCAAGAGCTTGTTGAGGTGTAGCGCCGCCGCTTGCGCAAGCAATGACAGCCTGTTAATTTAAAAATCCAAAACAAGCAGGGGAGGGTTTCATGCCCATCGTCCAGATCCACCTTCTTTCCGGCCGCAGCGAGAAGAAAAAGCGCAAGCTCGTAGCTGCCGTCACCGAGGCCATCGTCAGCACCGTCGACGTGCCGCCGGAAAAAGTGCGCATCATCCTTTCCGACATGAAGCCGGAGAACTACGCCGTCGCCGGCGTATTGACGCTCGATGCGCCGAAGGCAAAAAAGGCCAAACCTGCCAAAGCGCCTCGCGCCGTGGGAAGAAAGAAAAAAATCCGCTGATTCACTCGCCCCGGTAGCTGGCGACGTTCTTATCCGTCTCCCACAGCCGCACCTCGTGCAGCAGAGAGCCGAGCGCGCTGGCTTTGAGCCAGCCCCAGAACACGACCGCCATGTTTTCCGCCGTGGGGTTCAGGGTGCGGAATTCCCCGATGTCGAGGTTCATGTTCCGGTGATCGACCCTGGCCAGCACGCGCTCCTGCAGAATGGCCTTCAGCTCCGTGAGGTTGAACAGGATTCCCGTTTCGGGGTTCACCTCGCCGCGCAGCGTGACTTCCAGCGTGTAATTATGCCCATGCCCGTTCGTGTGGTTGCACTTACCGAATAATGCGGTGTTCTGTTCTGGCGAAAGCGCGTCGCTGTGCAGCCGGTGGGCGGCGGCGAAGGTTTCCCGGCGGGTGAGGGTGACGATGGGCATGGCTATCCGTTTGTAAGCACTTCGATGACGCCGCCCGTATGCACGGCGGCGCGGCTGCCGTCGCAGAGGAAGCCGATGGTTTCCGCGATGTCTTCGGGCTTGGCGGATGTTTGAAGCCCCGGCGCGGCCTGGCGCAGCATGGCGGTATCGACCGCGCCGGGCGCGACGCAGTTGACGCGGATGCCGCGTGCCCGCCCTTCGACGGAGAGCGCTTCGGAGAGCGCCGCCACGGCAGCCTTGCTCGCGCTGTAGGCGGAAAATCCGTAGAATTTCTCCCGCCCGTGGCTGCCCGCGATGGAGCCGATGTTCACGATGGCGCTTCCCGGCTTCATGCGCCTGAAGGCTTCGCGGCAGGCATGCGCCATGCCGAACACGTTGATATCGAACATCCGCCGCCACTGCGCATCCGAAAGTTCCGTAAACGGCGCCACATCGATGACGGCGGCATTGTTCACCAGAATGTCGAGCGCGCCAAAAGTGTTGTCGCAGAACGCAAACAGCGCATCGACGGAGTCATTCTTCTCCATATCCGCCGCAAAGCCTCGAATCGAGGAGGGCTTCTCCGCTCCTTCCGGAAAATCGCCGCTCCTGCTGGCGGCTACCACGTGCGCGCCCCGCGCCGCCAGCCAACGCGCCGTCGCCGCGCCGATGCCGCGCGACCCTCCCGTCACGATCGCCACCTTTCCTTGAAACCATGCATCGCTCATGCGGCTTCCTTTCTGCTGCGTGCGAGGGTGAAGGATACCGCCTTGGCGGTGGGCATCGCCCCCGGCTTGGTGACGGTGATTTCCGCCCGTAGGGCTGGGGTGACGCGAAATACGATATCCAGCGCCTTGCCCGCCAGGTGCTCAATGAGCGCGATACGCTGCGGCTCCAACGCTTCTTTAAGCTGCCGGGCGAGAATGTCGTAATCGAGCGCATCGGTCAGCAGATCGCCCGCCATGGCTTTGGAGGCATCATACTCCACCGCCAGGTCGAGCGACGCCTCGCGCGGCTTTTCCTGCTCCCAGGCATGGGCGCCCAGAATCATGAAAAGCTTGAGGTCATGAATGCGCAGGATCACGCGGGAGGCACTCCTCGAAATGGGCTTTCAGCCGCGCGTCCACTTCGCTCATGGTGGCGGGAATCCCCAGCGCGGCCAGGGAGGTGACACCATACTCCGCGATCCCGCAGGGAACAATCCCCGCGTAATGCGAAAGGTCAGGGCTGACGTTGAGCGAGATGCCGTGCAGGCTCACCCAGGATTTGAGCCGGATGCCGATGGCGGCGATCTTGGCCTCGCGCCCGTCCGGCCCCATGACCCAGACGCCCACGCGTCCCTGGCGGATGGCGCTTTCGACGCCGAAATCGTTGAGTGTCCGTATCATCCAGCCTTCCAGCTGCTGCACGAAAAGGCGCACGTCCTTGCCGCGCTTGGTGAGATCGAGCATCAGATACGCCACGCGCTGCCCCGGCCCATGATAGGTATACTGCCCGCCGCGTCCGGTTTCGTGCACTGGAAACTGCGGATTCAGCAGATCGGATGCTTTGGCGCTCGACCCCGAAGTGTACAGCGGCGGGTGCTCCAGGAGCCAAACCAGCTCCTCCGCACCGTTCTCGCGGATGGCGCGGGCGCGCTCCTCCATGGCGGCAAGCGCCTGCTCATAAGGGACGGGGTCGGTGGAAACGCGCCATTCCATGCGGAAATTCAAGATATTGATCTCGGGTTTTCGACGCTTGCGCGCCTGAAAGAACTCTGTTAAAGAAATCCCCTCTCAAAGCAAGGCTTATTGCTGCCGTGCGGTCGTGGCGGAGTTGGTAGACGCGCAACGTTGAGGTCGTTGTTCCCGAAAGGGAGTGGAAGTTCAAATCTTCTCGACCGCACCATTTTTCTGAAAAATCTGGCGAATATCCATTCATCCGGTTCCACCTTTTGGTCATCCCGGCGCAGGCCGGGACCCAGTGTTTCCAGGGTAGTGCCAAGAGAACCCTGGGTCCCGGCCTGCGCCGGGATGACCAAAAACTGGTGAGCCGTTTTCCCTTGTTTGCTTGAGCATGCTCTAGTATGCGGAGCATACGGAAAGAGGAAGCGCATGGCCGAAACTCCCGACATCGAGAAGCACGCCGAGGACGGCCCCCTCTACACCCTGCCCGAGGGGCTGGTGGCGCGCGTTAGCGCGGCGCTCGAGGAGGAGCGGAATGAGATTGTCCGCCGCCTGGTGGCGCATCTGCCGCCGGTGGAGATGGCCGAGCTGCTCGACCAGCTGGAAAGCGACCAGCGCCGCGCGCTCACGACCCTGCTTGGCGAAAACCTCGACCCTCAGGTGCTCACCGAAGTCGCGCCCGAGCTGCGCGAGGAAATGATCGATGAGCTTGGCGTGGAGCACTCCGCCGCCGCCATCGCCAAGCTGGATACCGACGAAGCCGTCTACGTCATCGAGGATCTGGAGGAGGAGGAGCAGAAGGAAATCCTCGCCGCCATCCCCGACGAGGAAACCCGCGCCGAGCTGACCGAGCTGCTCGCCTACCCCGATTCCAGCGCCGGCCGCCTGATGCGCAAGAAATACGTCTCCGTGCCCGAATACTGGAGCGTCGGCGACACGATCGACTACATGCGCAACGCCGAAGAGCTGCCGGAGGAGTTCTACGAAATCTTCGTGGTCGACCCGCAGTTCCGGCCTATCGGGTCGGCGCTGGTGAGCAAAGTGTTGCGCAGCCAGCGCAAGGAGTCGATCCGCGACATCATCACCGATGACATGAAGCCCTTTGCCGCCGACACCGACCAGGAAGAAGTGGCCCGCATCTTCCAGAAATACGGCCTGGTCGAGGCGCCGGTGGTGAGTTCGAGCGGAAGGCTGCTCGGGGTGATCACGGTGCACGACGTCGTGGAAATCATGCACGAAGAGGCGGAGGAGGACATCCTCTATCTCGGCGGTGTGCACGAGGATGACTTTTATTCCGCCTTCACCAAAACAGTGCGCCAGCGCTTTCCCTGGCTTTTCATCAATCTGCTGACGGCGCTTCTGGCCTCCAGCATGGTCGGGCTGTTTCAGGATACGATCACCCACCTCGTGACGCTGGCGGTGCTGATGCCCATCGTCGCCTCCATCGGCGGCAATGCGGGCATCCAGACCATGACCGTCATGGTGCGTGCGCTCGCCACGCGCGAGCTCACGCGCAGCAATCTCTGGCGCTCGGTGGGCAAGGAGGTCATGGTCGGGTTCACGAACGGCGTCCTGTTCTGCGTCATCACCGCCGCCGCCATTGCGCTGATCTACAATAACGTGAAGCTGGGGCTGGTTTTCGGCGCGGCGCTTCTGGCCAATATCTTCCTGGCCGGGCTGGTGGGGGTGGGGGTGCCGCTCACGGCGCAGAAGCTGAAAGGCGACCCGGCGGTGATGTCGAGCGTCTTCGTCACCGCGATGACGGACATGGCCGGGTTTTTCATCTTCCTCGGCCTGGCGACGTTTATTCTGTTGGGCTGAAGTAAAAAGCCTTGTCATCCCAGTGAAAGCTGGGATCCATTTTGATTAGCGTTACCATGCTTGTGGAAGTGTGGATTCCAGCGTTCGCTGGAATGACAGTTGCGATCAATTGCTGATCTTCTCGCCGATCAGCCGCACGTTATCGAGGATCTCGATATTGCCCCCGCCCGCCTCGTGGAATTTCTCCTCGGCGGTATGAATCTTGTTGCTGCGCTTAAGCTGGCCGTCCACGGATGCGCCGTCCTCGATCGAAAGCGACTCGTGCATGATGATGCCTTCGACATAGGCGGTCTTGTAAAGATGCACACTGCGCGCCTTCAACAGCCCCTTCACCGTGCCGTAGATGTGCACCGTATCGGCGATGATGTCGCCGCGGATCGTGCCGTTCTTACGAAGCGATAGCTCGGTGCACTTGATGTTGCCGTCGATCTTCCCATCAATATCGAGATAGCCCTCGCAAATGATGTTGCCGAGAATGTTGATGTCCTGCGACAGAATGGAAGGGGAGGCGGTTTTGTTCATCAGCGACGCCGGAAGGGAGGAGCCGTTCTGTTTCTTGCCGGAGCCGTTAAAGATCATCGTCTTTCGCTTTCAGAAATTTCATGGGGTCGATCGCGCGGTCTTGATAGCGCACTTCGTAATGCAGGTGAGGCCCGCTGCTGCGGCCGGAAGAACCCTGGATGCCGATGACATCGCCCGCATCCACCATCTGGCCTTCTTCCACGAGAATAGTGCGCAGATGCCCGTAACGGGTGCTGATGCCGAGCCCGTGCTCGATCTCCACCATGCGGCCATAGGCGCCCTGGCGATCGCTGAAGGTGACCTCGCCGGGGGCGGTGGCGCGGATTTTAGCGCCCACATTGCCCGCGAGATCCACGCCTGAATGACGGGCCAGCCTGCGGGTAAAGGGATCGGTGCGGCGACCGAATTCGCTGGTGACCTCAGCCCCGGGAAGAGGGTCGGCCAGTGGCAGCACGGAGAAAATATCGTTCAGAAGGCTGAGCTCGGTGATTTCCTGAAACAGCGTGCGCTCCTCCTGCGAGAAGCTCGAAATCTCCTCGGTGATGGGGATATAAGGGCCGCCCTGATTGCGGCGCGTGCGCACGGATCCCGTGCGGTTGTTGGCGAATTTCGCCTCGCGCGAGGCCTGTTTCTTCAGATTGCCGGGTTCGAGGCCTGCCCGCTCAATGATTTTTTCGATCTCGCCTATCTTGCCCTGGGTGCGGGTGCGGATCGCTTCGACGAGCGTCTTCTTGCTCTCCTGCGCTTCCTTAAGCTGGCTTTCGAGATATTCGATGCGCTTCATCATCGGGTCCGTACCGGGCTTGAGCGCGACCACGCTTTCGGCGGCGGCTTCCGGCGGCTGGATGTCGTCACCGATATACTGGTTCAACACGAACTCTTTATAGTCGTCCATGCCCGCGGTGGATTCATTGATTTTTTTGATATCGCGCTTGAGCATTGCGTATTGCTGGCCGAGCTTTTCCTTTTCGCGGGTGGCGGTGGTGATCTGCTCGTCCTTGGATTCGATGAGGTTGCGGTAGGCAAGGAAGCTGCCCGTGGAATACGACACCCACATGATGAAGCCAACGGAAGCCGCGCAGGCGGCCCATTGCAGCTTGGCGCTGAGCGGGAAGTCCTTTACCCCTGCGTGTGAGATGATAATGACGCGCCGTTCACCAAGCAAAGCTTTCAAAGGATGGCGGATGAACTGGATAGCATTCATGCGTCTTTTCACTCTCCCTCCTGGCCTCAAGAATGGTTTTTTCTAACCGTTTTGAGCGATGCTTTTTAAGAGATTTTTATTCTTTCTCTGCATTGTCAGGCACTATGCGAGAACCGCGCGGTTCGCTCAAGCAATTTTTTGCGCGAATGTCAAAATGCAAGACAATTCAGAACCCTTCCAGGTCATTAACTTTTGCGCTGCAAATAGCATCCGAAAAACCCGTCGCAGTGATGCGCGGCGGGGCTTAAGCGCAGCGCGTCCTGCGTGATCGGGCACGGCGTGCCGAAGGCGTCGTGCCACAGCGTCGCTACAGGAATGATCTCAAACGCGGGATGCGTATTCAAAAACGCGGACACCTGATCCTCATTCTCGCCGTTCAGGAACGAACAGGTGAGATATGCCAGCCGCCCGCCCGGCTTCACCAGCTTCGCGCCGGCGGCAAAAATGCGTTGTTGCGTCTGGCGCAACTGCTCCAGATTTTTTTCGCCGTACCGCCAGAGGAGATCGGGATTGCGCCGCCACGTGCCCGTGCCAGTGCACGGCACGTCGAGCACGACGAGGTCGGCGCTGTCGCGGTGGCGCTTCAAAAAATCGTCAGACTCGGAAGCGATGAGCTTCGTCTGTCCGTTATGCACGCCCGCGCGGCGCATCCGCAATTTGCATTCCGTGATGCGCGGCTCCGACGTATCGAGCGCGAGCAGTCGTCCTTCGTTCTTCATGCACGCGGCGATGGCGAGCGACTTGCCGCCCGCGCCGGCGCACAGATCGATCACTTTCTGTCCCGGCTTCGCCCCGGCGAGTTGCGCGGCGAGCTGAGATGCCTCGTCCTGAATCTCGAACCATCCCTGCTTGAACACGGGCAACGTATGCAGCGGCAGCCTCGCGGAAAGGCGCAGGCCGATCGGCGAATAGAGCGTCGGCTCGCAGGCCATGCCGGCCTTCTGCAACTCCTTCATCATCGCCTCGCGGTCGGCGTGCAGCGTGTTGACGCGGATGTCGGTGGTCGCCTCGCGGTGCAGGGCGCTCATCTCCGCCTCGGCATGTTCGCCGAAAGCGTCCTTCACCTGCGCGTCCATCCAGCGCGGATAATTCATGCGGTCCCAGTCCGGCATGGCCGCTTGCGCGAGCGGCTTGCCCTCCGTCGATTCCAGAATCCGCGTTTCGTTGGCGGTGAGAGGGGCGGGGGCGTAATCGCTTCCGTCGCACAGCGCGGCGATGGAGTCGGTCTGCATGTTCTTCTCGAAGCGCAGGCTCATCAGCGCGAGCGCCCGCGGCGTCGGCGTGCCGCCCCCTTGCGTGATCCACCAGGCAAGCGATCCTTTATGGCGCAGCACATGATACACCCGCCGCGTGATCTCCGACCGGTCCTTGGCCCCGATATAGCGGCGGTTTTTCATATAGCGCTTCAGCTCGGCGTCGGCGGGCGAGGTGAAAGCGAGCACGAGTTGCAGGGCGTCGATGGCGGACTGGAGATGGGCGGAGGGGGTCATGAGGGATCGAGAAAATGTTTGGAGCAGGCCTTTTATCCTGAATGGGCATTGGAGACAAACCCTCCTCAGCATTTAATGGTTAATTATTGATAATGATTTCAAAAAAGCCTCAATAAATTGTCATGAAACCGTCATGAAGTGCGCATTAAATAGCCAGAATCATCCAGCTGGAGGGACTCATGGCAAAAATTGATAATCAGGAAAAAGCTCTTAAAGCTTTGCGCACGGAACGAAACATCGAACCCGAACGCGTCAAGACAGCTTTTCATTTTATCGAATACGGCGATATTGAGATCCTTGGAAAAGAAAATCGCGCCATTGTAGGCAACCTGGTTGTTCATAACGCTTCCAGCGTCATAGCGGGTTGGAATTTCTTACAAGGAACGAACCCGGGAGAAATTGAAAGAGTATTTCCCAATCTCGCGCGGGCGGCTCAGCAGGCCGGCGTGAGAGGCATGAATTGGAATGTAACGCAATTGAATGTGGTCTTTGACCAGGTGCTGCAGGGAAACCTCAACCCTCAAGATCCTAATGTATTGGAAAATTATCGCGTCGTCATGTCGGAGTTATCCAGACTGGGGCACTGGTATCACCACGCGCACGAAGTCAGGCAGCAGATTGTCTACAAATCGGAAATGGAGCCGGTGCCCGCAGGGGTCTCCGACAACCCATTCTCCACGTCGGCTCAAGATGTACAATATACTGACGCACTGACGCGCAATCCCCAGGGGGTGTTCAATATGATCGCCCTGAATATTCAAGCTTATCCCCCCCAATACTTCACGCGCATCTTGTGGCAGGGTGATGCTCAAACCCTGATCAATCTTTCCCATGATTCCAAATACACTCATATTTTCAGCCGAGCGCTGATGGCGAATGCGCCGCATGTTTTGGCGGGCCTGCAAGCGTATTACGGCAATAATCCCGCGATCAAGCAGCTCCTGCCGCAAAATATCAATGAAGTGCTGCACGATCCGGATCAGGCGCGGGCCTGGATGTACACGCAATTGACGGCACAGAATGTGGGCCAGCATATGGATGCATTCATTTTTGCGGCGCTCAATCATCATCGCGGCAGCCCCACTTTCCTGCAGAATCTAGAGCAGGAGCAGCGTGATATCCGTGAAGCCCGTGATGCGCGTTTGGCCGACGGGCTCATTATGGATTTTGCCGCGCTGTGCAACGTTATCTGTACGGTAGCCAACCGTTCACACAAAAATCTGACGAACCATAATCCGGAACTATTCTTCCGCTATAACAGTATGCACTACCCCTGGGCGGTGAAATATGACCAGGACAGGCTGGACCAGCAGCGCGTGATTATTCCCATGGAACATACTCCCGTATTCCAGAATTGGTTGACGCGCGCTGAGGCGGCGGAAAGAGCTGGGGGAGAAACTCCCGTTCCACCAAGCTTTGATGAGATTCGCGCCTCGCTAATGCAGTATAATATGGAGCTTAACCAACTGCTGGTGCGTATGATCACCAATTACTGCAATCAGCAGAAGCCCAAGCTTCCCGTACCTCATTTTGATGGGGATTTCGGATTCCAGGTTGAGCTTTTCGATGATCGCAATGTATCACGTTTCGGTGCATGCATCGTCCTGCGGGCCGATCAGTTCATGGGGCCGATCCGCGACCTTGGGCCGAGAGAAACGATTCTGGAAAACTTATACAAAGTGGCCAAGGGAATGCGCGGTTCCGTTGATAAGCCCCTGGAAAGGCCGTTGGAAGCATTTAGCAATATTTTCAAACACAACGTGACGGAACGCTTTATTCAAGCGCTTCCCGACCAGGTGGCGGATGCAATTGTGCAATTCCCGAAAACCTTGCGCGAATATGTCTTTGCCCTGCGTGGCATCGGCTATGGGCAGATGGATCCAGGAGCAAATTTCTCCACGTTGAAGCTTGGCAATGTATATGCCGAAGGAGCGAACCACCCCATGCTGGCAGATCGCATCAGTCAGCAGCGGTTGATGGGCTCCGGTCAAACAGGCTTCGGGCGTGCGTTAGGCAGTGGTAGCCGAACGGATCCGCGCCTCGGAGGTGGTGACCAGTAATAGAGATGATAAATGAAAAGCCAGCCTTGAAAGAGGCTGGCTTTTTCGCATGTGCAGCATTACACAAGAAGCTGACACTCACGTGAGTTCTGCATGACCCGCAACGACACCATCCGCCTGCTTTCCCTGGCCGCGATCTGGGGCAGTTCGTTCATGTTCATGAGGCTGCTGGCTCCGGTGCTCGGGCCGTTCTGGACGGCGGATCTGCGGGTTGGCATCGCGGGGCTGGCGCTTTGCGCCTATTTCCTCGTCATCCGGCTCGACTGCGAGTGGAGGCGGTTGTGGAAGGAATACCTGATCACCGGCATGCTCAACACCGGCGTGCCGTTCATTCTTTTCTCCTACGCGGCGCTGCACATCCCGGCGGCGTATTCGGCGATCATCAACGCCACCGTGCCGCTGTGGGGCGCGGTCTTCACCGCCATCTGGCTGAATGAGAAGCTGACGCGCTCCAAGCTGCTAGGCACGACTCTTGGCATTATCGGCGTGGGGATTGCCACCGGCATCGGCAGCACCGCCATCGGCGGCCAGACGGCGCTGGCGCTGCTGGCCTGCACGGGCGCGGCGATCTGCTACGGGCTGGGCGGCATCTACATCAAGAAATTCGTGAAAGGCGCGAAGCCCATGGCGATGGCCGGAGCCAGCCAGCTTTTCGCCGGGCTGGCCCTGCTGCCGCTGGCCATCGCCATGCCCGTGCCCGGCGCGCCGACGCTGGTGACTGCGGCGCAAGTGGTGACGTTTTCGCTTCTGTGCAGCGCGGTCGCTTACATCCTCTACTACCGCCTGATGGAGGATGTCGGCCCCACGCGCACCTTCACCGTGACGTTCCTGGTGCCGGTCTTCGCGATGTTCTGGGGCGTGCTGCTGCTCGCTGAGCCGATCCACCTGCATATGGTGATCGGCGCGGGCATCGTGATTCTGGGCACGATGCTGGTCTTGGGCTTCAAGCCACTGTCGCTGATCAAGCCCCGCGCGGCCTGACTGTCATCCCAGCGAATACCGGGATCCACCGTCACGCACGCTCCTTCATCGAGATCATCCCCGCCTCGGCATCCAGACGGCGGTTTCCGCCTCCATGGCCAGCTCGCCGTTCTGATTCATCGTCCGCATCGAGTAATTCACAATGCCGTGGCTGGGCTTGGACTGCGAGGAGCGCTTCCCCGTGATCGTAATCACCACCCTGAACGTATCTCCCGGAAAGCTTGCGCGCGGCCAGCGCAGCTTATCGAGGCCGAGGCCAAGCAACCCGCCTTTGACGTTCACCAGCCGGGTCTGCGCCTTGAGTCTCATGGAAATCGCCGCCGTATGCCAACCGCTCAGGATCAGCCTTCCGTACGGCCCCGTTTTCGCTTCTTCGGGATCGATATGGAAATATTGCGGATCATACTGTTTGGCGAAAGCCAGCGCCTCTTCGAGTGTCACGGTATAGGACGGCGACTCCATCACCTCGCCGACCTCGAAATCCTCGAAGGTGAGCGTGCGCTCCATCAGCCCTCCGCGCGGTAATTCGGGCTTTCGCGGGTGATGGTGATGTTATGCGGGTGGCTTTCCTTGAGCCCCGCGCCCGTGATACGCACGAACCGCGCATTCTTCTGCATGTCGGCGATGGTGCGGCTTCCGGTATACCCCATCGCCGCGCGAAGCCCGCCCACGAGCTGATGCACCACGTCGGCGACCGGCCCTTTAAACGGCACGCGCCCTTCGACGCCTTCGGGCACGAGCTTCAGGGCGTCGCGCACTTCCTGCTGGAAATAGCGGTCCGCCGATCCGCGCGCCATGGCGCCCATTGAGCCCATGCCGCGATAAGCCTTATACGACCGCCCCTGAAACAGAATGACTTCTCCGGGGCTTTCCGCCGTCCCCGCGAACAGCCCGCCGAGCATGGCGCATTGCGCGCCCGCCGCGATGGCCTTGGCGAGATCGCCGGAAAACTTGATGCCCCCGTCGGCGATGATCGGCACGTTCTTCTTCCTGGCGACCGGCACGATATCGAGAATCGCCGAAAGCTGCGGCACGCCGACGCCCGCCACCACGCGCGTGGTGCAGATGGAACCCGGCCCGATGCCGATCTTCACCGCGTCCGCCCCGGCGGCGATCAGCGCTTCGGCGGCTTCGGCGGTGGCGATATTCCCCGCGATCACGGCCTGATGCTTGAATTTCTTTTTAATCGCCTTCACCGCGTCCATCACTCCCTTGGAGTGCCCGTGCGCGGTATCGACCACGAGCACGTCCACATCGGCGGCGACGAGCGCCTCCGCCCGCGCCATGCCCGATTCACCGGTGCCGACGGCGGCGGCGACGCGCAATCGCCCCAGCCCGTCCTTGGTGGCGTTGGGGTGGGCTTCGGCCTTCTCGATATCCTTCACCGTAATGAGCCCGATGCAGCGATACTGCTCATCGACCACGATCAGCTTTTCGATGCGGTGCTTGTGCAGCAGCTTCTTGGCTTCCTCGCGCCCGTTGCCGCCGCCCGCCTGCTTTTCGCGCACGGTGACGAGATTTTCCTTAGTCATCAATTCCGAGACGCGCTGCCTCGGGTTCGAGGCGAACCGCACGTCGCGGTTGGTGAGAATGCCGACGAGCTTTTTCGTCTTCGTCTCCACCACCGGAATGCCGGAGATATTATGCCGGTCCATGAGGGCGAGCGCGTCCGCGAGCGTGGCATCGGGGGCGATGGTGACGGGGTTCACCACCATGCCGGACTCGAATTTCTTGACCTTGCGAACTTCGTCGGCCTGCTCCTCGACGCCGAGATTCTTATGAATGCACCCCATGCCGCCCACCTGCGCCATGGCGATGGCGAGCCTGCTTTCAGTGACGGTGTCCATCGCGGCGGAGATGAGCGGAATGCCGAGCGTGATGTCGCGGGTAATCCTGGTTTTGGTTTCGACCTGCGTCGGCAGCACGTCGGAATAGCCGGGCTTGAGCAGCACGTCGTCGAAGGTAAGCGCTTCGGTAATCAAGGGGGAGGAGGCTTTCGCGGGCATGGCAACCTTGCAAATGAATAGGTTGCACGCCCTTCTAACGGGTTCCCGGGGGGTTGTCACGGAAATTTAGCTGACGGAAAGACCTTTTCCATACAATGGCCCCTGAATCACCTCATGGGCATTGGCGATGGCGACTTGAATACCCTTTCCACATAAGGCAGAAAAGCTGATTTGTTCGGGGGATAGATAAGGCGCCAGTTCCTGGGCGACGTTTTCGGCAACGTCGCGTACTGACTTGCCGGTATGGCTGCGGGCTTCGCGCAGGATGGCCTCACCCAGCGCATGA
>JAFLCR010000046.1 GCA_017302755.1 Alphaproteobacteria bacterium | reverse complement strand
GGGGGGAGGATTCGTAGTCGCCCATTGCCACCTCGCCGTCCTGGGAGGCGGTTTCGGAGGGCTGCACCGGGCGATCGAGCAGGGCGTCGATCGACGGTGCGGCGTTGTTGTTCACGCGGATATGCAGGTTTTCCACCTGCTCCTGGGTGAGCTCCGGGCGCAGGTGCGCCGGCAGCACGTATTGCGCCAGGGAGAAGAGGTCGGGAAGGATCGCGCTGTTGGGAAATTGGTATTTGCCGGCGTGCTCCCATTGCTCAAGAAGGCGCGGAAAGAGCGGCCGGCCGTCGGTGTCGGGAAGCCGGATGAGCGCATCCAGGAGCGGGTTCAGCGGCGCGCCGGAGTTGACCCTTATGTTGATGCCGCCCACCTCTCTGCTCGCCCATGTTTCCACCGTGATGCCGAACGCCTCAAGGCCGAGGACGGGGATGCGTTTCGCCCCCTGCGCGGAGGCCTGCCTGAAAGCGTCTGCCAGCTTTCTTTCCATGACGGCATGCGGGGAAATGAAGAAAGTACCGCTTTCACGGATTTCACCGCCCAGTTGGGCGATGGCGGCATCCAGCCCGCTTGCGCGCAGGAAGGCGCGCGCCGTATCGGCGGCGATGAGGCGCGCCTGGTCGCTTTCCGGATCGAAGCCGGTATTGGAGATGAAAAAGCATTCGAAACGGCTGTTCTCAGGTTGCTGCGCGTCGGCGACCAGCTTCCAGCGGAACCTCACCGGCCGGTCTTTTTCAGAAAAGAATTGCTGCAGGGAAAAGCCCTGAATGAGGCCGCGCAGGTAGTCGCCGCGGTCGATGATGTCGGAAAGATCGGCATCGCCGTCAAACCGATCCGTCATGAGGATCAGCGCGGCGGCATCTTCCCTGCGGAGATAGGTATAGTTTCCGGATTCCTCATAGGTGGTGATGCCGCATTTGCTGAGATAGGGCTTATCCTCCGCATCGACGGGGTATCGTTCGCTGGTTGAGTGAAAGTATATCTTGTGATTGTAATCCAGTCTCAGGGTGGGGCTCGACATAAGGGACCGTGATGCTAAAAGGCTGACGCCGCGTTATACCAACGCGGCGTGATGGTTTCGTGGCCGTTTTGTGAAGGATTGATGACAGGGCTTTAATCCCCGGCGGTCAGCGTTCCATCAAGTCCGGATCGCGGGATTGGGCGTGATTTCCGACGTCCCGCGTCATCTGCTGGATCGCTTGCCTGTTTCCTTCCGCGAAGCTGGCGAGGATGTCCCCCACGGCGGAGAAAAGCTTTTCGTCGCTTTCTTCGGCCCTCCTGCCGCCGCAAAGATGGCCGTAAGGAGTCAGCGCCTCGGCGACGCTTGCCTTGCGCATGGGGTCGTAGACCAGCGCGTGCACGCGGGCCGGGGCTTGGTCTTTCCCGCTGCATGCTTGCAGGCATAGCAGCGAACGGTCGAGGAGGTCCAACGCTTCTAGCGAAAGCGTGGAGAGGTCGGCGTCGTCCAGCACCCTGCCGCCGGCGAGAACCGTCATGCCCACGAAGGCGTGGTACAGCTCGCTAAGCGCATGCGCCTTATGCGTCAGGCTCAGGATTTCATCATTGCGGTCTTCACGGTTGCGCGGGCGCTCCTGCTTCAGATCGCGCCGGGTAATGAACAGGTCGTGCTCAACTTCACAGAGCCGCACGTAAAGGCCGCGCAGCACACCCTGGACTCCCGTTCCCTCGTCGCAGGTGAACATCCAGAGCTGCGAGAGATGCTGCGCAGCCGATTGCCGCAGCGGGGCGTCCGGCGCCGCGTCTTCGCCGAGCAACTCACGGATCAGGGGGAGGTTGGGGTCTGGCTGCGTGACGGTGCCGTTCAGCAGGTTCCGTATCTTTCCGAAATGGCGTAAGCCGTGCAGTGCAAAATTATGCAGCTCGAAGACTTCCTGGCCATGCTCCACCAGGAATCCGCCCAGGGTGTCGTAAATCCGCCGGGCGGTTTCGGGGTCGAGCGCTCCGGTATCGCCGGCGCGGTTCTTGCTGCCGTCTTCATGGGGGAGCGCCATCAGGTGGCGCACGTCATGAAGCAGGCGTTCCGACGTATTTTCTCCCTGCCGGGGGTGGTTGCCCATGTAGTGGGTGAGGAAGCCGAGACTGGTTTCGAGCACCCGCAGCTCGTCGCGGCTCAGCGTCATCAGCCCCAGGAGCCCTCTTTCCTTCGCCATGGGAAAAAGCTCCATGCCGAGCAGCGCCCATCCGAGCATGTTCTGCGCTTCGCCGCGGGGGCCGACATCTTCGTAATCCCTGAATTTGGTGGTGATGTCGGAAAGGTTCAGCTCGTCGGAGATCACCGTTGTCTGGCGCGGCTTTCTCGACGATGAGTGAAGCTGCCCGACATTATCCGCCCCGTAGACGTCGGCGGCCACACCGCGCATGTGTTCGGTGCGCTCGAACTTGTCACGGAACTCCTCCGCGGCTTTGGCGAGTTCGTGCAGCAGATCCGCCGCGCGCGTCGGCTGGCGGAGCGGTTCGGCGACGGCCAGCGCGGAAAACGCGGTGAGGGTAGGCTTTTGAGGGGTGTTAGGGTCGGTCATGGGCGGGTGGAATGTTACCCTTCCAGTCTATGACAAAAACGTTACAGCCTGATGACGCTGGCGTTAAGTGATGCTTAAGGCAAAGCCTCGATCTGTCCCGGATGAGTGAGGTCGATCATGGGGCCGTTTTTGAGGCGAAGCCAGCCTCTTGCGCGGATTTTCCGGCCTTCCAGGGCTTTGAGATCCGCTTTGGCGAAGAGGTTTTTGTGCTCCGGGGGGATGCGGAGGGTGAAGTCGGTTTTCCAGTCTTCGGCGAAGTTGACGTAGGTGGTGCCTTTCACCGTCACCACCTGGTAGGGCGTGCCCTCCACCAGCTTGTAGCGGCCGATGAAATCGCCGGCGTCTTTCTGGTCGATGACGGCATAATAGGAATCGGCCCAGAGGCCGCGTTTGGCGGCGCGGGCTTCGGATTCAGCTTTGAATAGTGGCGCGGGGTCGAAGGTGCTGTCGGGGAAGAGGTAGACAACACCCCAGCCCTGGCGGAGCATGGCTTCCTGGACCCAGGTTCCCTTTTCATCGTAGAGCATGGCGAGGTGGCGGCCGTGGCGGTCGCGTTTTTCGTTTGGTGAGGAATCGCTGCGCGATATGTTTGTCCTGGATCCCCGGTTCACGCCATCCGGCGTGACCGAGGATGACGGATAAGGATATTTCAGGGTGATGATGTGGCCGTAAGTGATGGCTTCCAGGGCTTTTTTGGCTTCTTCCGCCAAAGGTTCCGCGGGGCGGACGTAGCCGGTTTCGTCGTCCTCGTGGGCAAGTTCGGGGGTGTTGATGCCCAGCAGGCGGACGGGTTCGCTATCGGCGCCTTCCTTGAACGTGACGCGTAACGTATCGCCGTCCGTGATGCTCACAACCCGGCCTTGCCGGGTTGCTTGTTCGTTTGCTCCCGCTGCGCAGCTTTGCTGCTCACATGGGGCGCCGCCGTGCGTGGCGGGCTGACGGCTCTGGGCGTCCCTTGCGGTGGTTGGAAGGGGGGTAGTCAGAGCCAGGAAAAGGCCAGTGAGGCAGATGCGCCACCACAGGCGGGAATGAGAGGAAAACAGGTGCATTAGGGGTTTACAGGAAAGCCCAGGGTTTTATACCTGGTATCATGATTTTTTCCGTGAGGCTATGCATGCAGTTGCGCCAATTCGTTTCCATTCGTTGTTCCCGCTGCGCGGCTGCCCCTTCGCCGCTCACAGGGAACGCCGCCATACGCGGCGGGCTGACGGCTCTGGCCGCCGTTTTCTTGAGTGCGGCGCCCGCGATGGCCAAGCCCGCGCCCAGCGCCACGCCGCATTACCTTACCGTCGGCGTGGGCGCGTTCGAGGTGCTGAGGAGCGATTACACCAGCGGTGAGTTTCGCCTCGAATACCGGGCGGGCGAATTCTGGTGGCATGTGGCGCCGATGATCGGGCTGATGGCCAATACCGATGGCGGGTTTTATGGCTATGGCGGGTTTCATGCCAATATCGAGCTCGGCTACGGGTTCCGGCTGGTGCCGAACGTGGCGGTGGGGCTGTATGAAGAGGGAAGCAGCCGCGACCTGGGCGGGCCGGTGGAGTTCCGCTCCGGGTTGGAGTTGAATTACAAGCTGCCCAACGAGGCGCTGCTCGGCGTGGCGTTCAGCCATATGTCCAATGCCAGCATTTATGAGCACAACCCGGGGCAGGAATCGCTGGTGGTGCTGTATTCGCATCCGCTGCAGTGGTGAGAACCTGTTCAGTATCCCGTCCTGCCTTGCTGCGAACGGCGCTTTTCTGTGCTTCCGGTGCTCACGTACTGGTGTACGCTCCGCTCCGGTTCTCGAAAACCGCCATTCTCACGGCGGCATGACGGGATACTGAACAGGTTCTGAGCGACTTACCATAGGTGAATTTGTCTGTTGCTCGCCCAACTAAATTCCTCCACCTTTGAGTGGGATAAAAAAGAGGTTATTATGTCTGCATCTGCTGCTAAAACGGTTGCCGCCAAGGCGTCGCACAAAAACACGCCCTTCGATTGGCAAGATCCGCTCTCCATCGATTCGCAGCTCACCGACGACGAGCGGATGATTCGCGATGCGGCGCGGCAGTATTGCCGCGAGAAGCTGTTTCCCCGCATTCTCGAAGCAAACCGCAAGGGGCATTTTGACCGCGAGATCATGCACGAGATGGGCGGCTTGGGGCTGCTTGGCGCGACGATCGAGGGCTATGGCTGCGCGGGCGTGAACCATGTGTGCTACGGGCTGGTGGCGCGCGAGGTGGAGTGGGTCGATAGCGGGTATCGCTCGGCGCTCTCGGTGCAGTCGAGCCTGGTGATGCACCCGATCTACACGTTTGGCAGCGAGGCGGTGAAGCAGAAATACCTGCCGCCGCTGGCGCGCGGCGAGAAGGTGGGATGTTTCGGGCTGACGGAGCCGGATCATGGGTCTGACCCCGGAAGCATGAAAACGCGGGCGACGAAGGTGGATGGCGGCTACACGCTTTCCGGCTCGAAGACGTGGATCACCAACGCGCCAATCGCCGATGTGTGCGTGGTGTGGGCGAAGGTGTACGGCGCGAAGCATGTGGAGGACGGGACGATCCGCGGCTTTGTGCTCGAGCGTTCGTGGAAGGGCATCGAGACGCCGCATATCGAAGGCAAGATGTCGCTGCGCGCTTCCGAAACCGGATCGATCATGATGGACGGCGTGTTTGTGCCGGAAGAAAACGAGCTGGATGTTTCCGGGCTCAAGGGGCCGTTCTCGTGCCTCAACAAGGCGCGCTACGGCATCGGTTGGGGCGCGCTCGGCGCGGCGGAATTCTGCATGGGCGCGGCGCGCTCCTACACGCTGGAGCGCAAGCAGTTCGACCGGCCGCTTGCCGCGAACCAGCTGATTCAGAAGAAGCTCGCGGATATGCTGACTGACATCAATCTCGGCTTACTCGGATGTTTGCAGGTGGGGCGGATGATTGACGCGGGGACGTGGAACCCCGAGATGATTTCGCTCATCAAGCGCTACTCGGCGGGCAAAGCTTTAGACATCGCCCGCGTGGCGCGCGACATGCACGGCGGCAACGGCGTGGCGGACGAATACCATGTGATCCGCCATCTGGTGAACCTCGAGAGCGTGAATACCTATGAAGGCACGCACGACATTCATGCGTTGATCCTCGGCCGCGCGATCACGGGGATTCAGGCGTTCAAGCCGGAATAGTCTGCTATTGCTGGGATGACATAATAAAGAGAGGATTCATGGAGCATCGGCAATTGGGCCGCAGCGGGCTGAAAGTGCCCGTGCTGAGTTTAGGCACGGGCACGTTTGGCGGCACGACGGAGTTCTTCAAGACCTGGGGCAATACCGGCGTGAAGGAAGCCACGAGGCTCGTGGATATTTGCCTTGAGGCGGGGATGAACTTCTTTGACACCGCCGACATCTATTCCAACGGCGCCTCGGAGGAAATTCTTGGAGGCGCGATCAAAGGGCGGCGCGAGAAAATGCTGATCTCCACCAAGGCCACCTTCGCGGCGGGCGAGGGGCCGAACGACGTGGGGTCGTCGCGCTTTCATCTGATCAAGGCGTGCGAGGCGAGCTTGAAGCGCCTCGGCACGGATTATATCGACGTGTATTTCATGCACGCCTTCGACGCGCTGACGCCGGTGGAGGAAACGCTTTCCGCGCTCGACAATCTCGTGAAGAGCGGGAAGGTGCGCTATATCGGCTGTTCGAACTTCTCCGGGTGGCAGGTGATGAAGTCGACGCACAAGATGGAGAAGAGAGATTGCTGGAGAGATACACTGCGGAGTTGGAGATCACGTGTGCTGTTCGTGTCAGGGACAAAAAACATACAGCGCCAAAGAAATATGGGCTGGCACGCTATGTGGCTTATCAGGGGTATTACTCGCTCATTGGCCGCGATTATGAGTGGGAGCTGATGCCGCTTGGGCTGGACCAGGGGGTGGGTTGCATGGTGTGGAGCCCGCTGGGGTGGGGGCGATTGACCGGCAAGATCCGGCGCGGGGCTCCGCTGCCGCCCGGCCGCATTGCGAATGGCGGTGACGTAGGCGGGCCGGAGATGGCGGACGAATATCTCTTCACCGTGGTGGATGCGCTGGATGCGGTGGCGAAGGAAACCGGCAAGACCGTGCCGCAGGTGGCGCTCAACTGGCTGTTGCAGCGGCCGACGGTGTGCAACATCGTGGTCGGCGCGCGCAATGAGGAGCAGCTGAAGCAGAACCTTGGCGCGGTTGGATGGAGCCTGACGGAAGCGCAGGTGGCGACACTCGATGCGGCGAGCAAAGTGACGCCGACCTATCCGTACTGGCATCAGCGCGGGTTTGACTCGCGCAATCCCAAGCCGACGCGCTGGTAAGAAAAAAGGCGGCCAAATGGCCGCCCTTTTTTTCATGAATGGCGCTGGTTATTAGGCCAGTTCGTCGGAAAGATCTTCGTCGGCATCGCTTTCCACCGCTTCGCCTTCGGCGCCCTCTTCGGCGCGGCGACGGCCTTTCGCGGAGGTTTTCACGCGGACCATCTTCGCCTTCTCATCGTCCCAGGTGTACTGGTAGGAGACGATCTTGGTGCCGGTGGTGACCACGTCGCCATTGGCGAGCTGGAGCACGTCAAAACCTTTCTGCAGCGCCTCGTTGATGAGCGACGAGGACTGGCGGAGGTAACGGGCGTCAGTCATCAGGTCGAAGCGGGCGGCTTCGTCCTCGCCCTCCTGGTTCGCGCCTGCGCCGCGGGCGGGCAGGTTCAGCTTGCGGAGCAGCGGATTGGTGTACGCCATGGCGGTTTCCCCAAATAGTTAACGTTTTGCCGTGAATTTTACCCGGGTTATTCGATGCCTCAAATCAAGGCACCATCAAAATCACGGTGGTTTTGACGATGCTACACACAATATAGTGTATTTGACGCCTTTGACAAATAAAAAAATAGTAAAGTTTTCGCGGATTGCAACCTTAGAAGAGTGAGAAAACGTTTAATTTTTTGTGACGGGCCGCCGTTGTGACAAATAGGACGCATTGCCAAAGGCGGATCACAGCACCGCATCATGGCGCGCAGGAATGCCATCCCAACAAGAAAGGGAGCCAGAAGGCTCCCTTTCTTTCAAAAATATATGACCTGATGGTTAGGCAGCTTCAGTCAGCGTCTTGGACAGGCGCTCGGAAGCTTCGGTCAGGCGTTCGGTCACCGGTTCGACGGCTTCCTGAGACAGCGTGAACAGCAACTCGGACACTTTCAGCGAATGGCCGAACAGCGCATCCATCGTCGAGCGGAAGATCTTGCCCTGCAGGTCGAACACGTCGTTGACGGTGCGGCAGGTGAGAAAATCCTTCGCGGTTTCGAGATTGTCGGAGAAGATTTCGCCGGCGGTGTTGGCGGATTCGGCGAGGAGCGTCTTCACGGCCGTGGCGCAGGTTTCGCCGCTGGCGGTGACGGCTTCCAGATTGCCCTTGCTGAATTCCAGCGCATCTTCCAGCGAGCGAGAAGCGTTTTCGGACACTTTCGAGAAGCGGGCGATCTGCTCCTGGCTCAGCTCGGAGAATTTCTGCTGCACGTCCTGGAACTGCGAGGCACCCTGTTCAAAGAAATTCTGCACAGCGCTGGCGCTCATGTTGACCACCTTCTTGGAATTGGCGGCGGTCTGCTTGCTGATGTCGAGCGCCTGCACGGAGACTTCCTTCGGCTTCGAAGGGGAGGGGATGGAGGGTTTTTTGACCTGGTTTTGCGTAGGCATGGAATCAATCCTTCTTGGTTGGTCGCCGGAAAGACACAAGGATTTTTCGTTGTTGTTTTTGGGTGCGTCGCAAAAAATCTTTGTGTGAAACTGGCGGTAACCATACAGCCTCAAGTGGTGAGAGGCAACAGAAAAACCGTGCCGCCAAGGCTTTTGTTGCGATGCAACAAAATGAGATTCTGTTCAATGATTTGCGTGTGGCGGCGGCGAGGAGTGAATCCATGGAGTTGCTGCATGGCGTGCTTATTGAAACTCCGGAGCTGTCAGCCAGCGCGTATGCGGAGCTGCGGCGCGGCAGGGTGGTTCGCTAGGCTGGATTCCCCTATTGATCCGCTACGCGGATTCGGGGGATGATGATCGAAAGCAGTGAAGGGAACCTCCAGGAGCCGTCAGCCCGCCGCGTACGGCGGCGTTCCATGTGAGCATCCCCGCGCGAGCGGGGAGCGGAGCGGGAACCCACGAATAACCGAGCCGTCAGCCCGCCGCGTACGGCGGCGTTCCATGTGAGCATCCCCGCGCGAGCGGGGAGCGGAGCGGGAACCCACGAATAACCGAGCCGTCAGCCCGCGCGCACGCGGCGTTCCATGTGAGCATCCCGCGCGAGCGGGGAGCGCAGCGGGAACAAACTAAATATGGTATCGCCTTCTTGCCAATCCGCCATGGTTTGCGTAAGGTGAAGGCAAGGCGCGTGGGACGCTGGATGGATTCACGAATTACGGGACATGATGGCGCGTCAGACGGGCTTGGGGAAAAAGGTGTTCGCGGTGCTTGTATGCGCCGCTTTCGTTATCGGCGGCGCGGACGACGCTTTCGCCGCCAAGAAGAAAAAGAAAACCAAGAAACGCAAATCGCCGGCCCGCGCGGCGGTGCAGAAAACGCCGGCCTACAATCCGCGTTACGCGGCGCTGGTCATTGATCTCGACACCGGCAAGGTGTTGCACGAAGACCGTGCGGACGAACTGCGTTACCCCGCCTCGCTCACCAAGATGATGACGCTTTATCTCACCTTCGAGGCGCTGCGCGAAGGCAGGATCCGCATGGGTACGGACTTGCCCGTGTCCTATGAGGCGGCCTCGCAGCCGCAGACCAATCTTTCGCTTGAGCCGGGGGATGAAATCTCGGTCCGCGATGCGATCGACGGGCTGATCATCCGTTCCGCGAACGATGCTTCGGTGGTCATCGCCGAGAAGCTTGCCGGGTCGGAGGAGGAGTTCGCCGAGGAGATGACGCGCAAGGCCCGGGAGCTTGGCATGAGCCGCACCACCTTCCGCAACGCCAACGGCCTGCCTAACCCCACGCAACGCACTACGGCCTACGACATGGCGACGCTGGGCAAGGCTTTGAAGCGTGACTTTCCGGAATATTTTCCGATGTTCAAAAAGAGCGAGTTTTATTTCAACGGCGTCAAGTATTCGAGCCATAACCGCGTGACCCGTTTCTATCCGGGGGCGGATGGGATCAAGACAGGGTTCATCGGCGCGTCTGGGTTCAACCTCGTCACCACGGCGAGCAGGGAAGGGCACAACCTTATCGGCGTCGTGCTCGGCGGGCCGTCCGGCTCTTGGCGGGACAGCCGCATGATGGCGCTCCTCAACCAGCAATTCGCCAAGCTCAAGGCGGGGGGGGATGACAATGTCGCCTACACCGCTTCGGATAAACAGCCAAAGGTTGTGGCGCTGCGTCAGGCGGAAGTGAAGCCGCTTTCCACCCAGCTCTCCGGCCCTGAGGAGGAACAAGTGAAGCCGCTCGCCGAAACCGCCCGCGCGGGATGGGTGGTGCAGCTTGGTGTGTTCGAGGAGCAGAAGGCCGCCATGCAGGCGATTTCCCGGGCGAGGATCATCGCGGGGCTGGAGCTGCACGGCGCATCGGTGGATGTCCAGAAAAGCGGCAAGTCGCGCGAAGGTGTGCACCGTGCGCGCCTCAAGCATCTGACCGCGCAGGAGGCCAAGGCGGCCTGCCAGAAACTGTGGCGGCGCGGGGCCAGCTGTTTTGCCGCGCCGGATGCTTCCTAGCTCAAACTGGTAAAAATCAGCCTGTTACCCGGAAGCCGGGGGGATGGTAAACACCATCCAAAATCTTAATGAATCTGGGGTAGGATAAGGGCATAATCCGAAGCGGATATGCCAGTATTTATGCGCCTTTCATACAGCCTAGCCGGATGGATCGTGATGCTTGCAGCGGCGGCTTCGCCCGCACAGGCGCAGGTCGCGTACCAGAAACAGGGCGCGGCGCAGCCTTCCAGCCTTCATGAGCTTCCGCACGGTGTGCCAACCGAAGCGGTCAGCCGCGCCGCGCCGGGCTATCAGCCGCAGACTGCCTCCGCCATGGCCCAGGCGCAGCCCAAATCCGGCGGCATTCGGGAAATCAAAATATTCAGCGGCACGGGATTCTTCGTCAGCAACCGCGGCCATATCATCACCAATGAGCACGTGGTGAAGGGCTGCGACACCGTCACCGTGCGTGGGGCGGTGTCACCCATCAAGGCCAAGGTGCTGAAGGTGGACGTCGCCAACGATCTCGCGCTTTTGCAGGCCGATACCGTGCCTGGCCGCGTCGCCACGCTGCGCCAGGAGCAGGACGCGCTGCGCCGGGGCGACCCCGTGATGGTGATGGGATATCCCAAGGAGCACGGCATGACGGGTGTCTACGCCATTGCCGAAGCCAGCATCCTCGACCTCAAGGGGCCGCAGGAGGAACCGCGCTGGATCCAGTTCACCGATTCCGCCCAGCAGGGCAATAGCGGCGGGCCGTTGCTTGATGGCAGCGGCAACGTCGTCGGCGTGGTTGTCGGCAAGGCGAAGCTCATCGAGTTCGACCGCAAGGCCGCCAAGGAACGCACGGTGAAGGAATCCGACCTCGCCATCAGCCTGCCGGTGCTGAAGGGGTTTCTCTACGATAGCCGCGTAATGTTTCGCACCGCATCCTCGCGCGGCTATTACCCGGCTAACCGCATCGAGAACAATGCGCGCTATTTCATCGTGAACGTGCATTGCCCGGCCGATGGCGGGCAGGTCGTGTCGCGCTGATTGATGGATAACGGGCAAAAAAACGATGCCATCGCGGCCGCGGTGCAGGTGCTCAAGAACCTCAAGAAGGGGTTTTCGCTCAAGGAAATCTGGCAGGAGCTTCTGAACCTGCGTTCGGAGGATAACGCTGCCTTCAGCGACGACGGCGACGCGGATGCGGCCGCGCTCGAGGAAGAGCTTGCCCTGCGGCTTTACGGCAAGACGTTGATGGAAATCGAGGAGGAGGAGCGCGAGAAGATTCGCCAGGTGGCGCGGGAATACCAGGCGCTCAGGCAGGTGATGGCGACGCTTCCGCCCGGCATGCTGACGACGGAGCAGATCGGCCAGCTCGAAGCGCTGTGCCGCGATTTCGGCACCATGGCGGCGATGGCGGCGATGGCCGCTTACGCGGCGGTGCCGCCGGAGCCGGGCGAGCAGCGCGGCGAGGAAAAAGCGCCACCGCCGCAGCCGGACATCGTGATGGATCTGCTGATGAACCGGCGCTCGCCGCCGGAGGACATCGCCGCCGACCTGCCACGCGTCGGGCGCGACGTGGCGGCGTTCTGCGCCAGCCAGAGCTTGACCAGCCTGCACGACGTGATGGCGGTGGCGTCGGGTATGAAGGAGCCGCAGGTGGCGGTGGCGCAGGAAGTAGAGCGTTAATGGATCAAGAGCGTTGTGGCGGTTCGTGGGCGGCGCGCTCGAAGAGGTCGCCGAGTTCCCGGATAAAGATGCCTATATCGGGTTCGTCTTTCGTGAGCTTGGTGAAAAGCTCCCGGAATGGCCCCCAACCGTTCATGGTGAAATGGCGGGTTGTGTCGAGCGTATGGTAGTAAAGCCATTCCATGGCTTCCCTGCCCTCCTGGCTGACCAGGAAGGCCTGATTCTCAACGCTGCCGCTGATGTTGGTATATAAGCGTACACCCTTTGGCAGGACGGGATCTTCGCCGATGATGAGGCCGGTTTTGTCCAGGTCGCTGAATGCCGTTACGTCGTATTCGTTCAGCGTGGCGAGCAGTAGCAGGATTTTTAAAGCGTCGATCTGTTGCCAGATAACAGAGAACTGGTTCTGGCGCCATTGGGGGTTTTCCTCGTTGTGCTGGAAGAGCGGTTCGTCCCGGTAGGCTGGGAAGGCTGTCAGATTGACGATGAATTCGATCCAGGCATCGGTAATGCCGTACAGGTTTCTGTCGTAGTTTTTAGCGGCGTTGCCGCTGTCGATAATGAGGGGTTTGCTCAACGCATATATCTCCAGGTCGCGACGCAGATAGCGGATGGAGATGCGTCCCTCGTGGCGTTCGCTCGCTTCGGAGGCCCACTGTTCCAGATTCTCCAGATGCGCAGTTTTGCATTCGTCCACCCAGAGGATGATGTCGGTGTTGGGATTGTTTTGGGCGATGTCTTCGATATTGCGGAGGTAGCGGGGCGAAAACGGCACGGGGCTGAGCGTGCCGCCGATCACTGCTTGAAAGGAAGCCGGCGTTTCCGCTTCGCTGGGAGGATTAGTCAGGCCTAGCCAGAAAAGATTGTAGCAGCTTGTCGTCATGACCGTAGCGCCGGGTAAGAATACGGCTATTTTACAGGACAAACGTGACGGTTGCGTGACTGCGGGAGAGCGGGGAAGTGGATCCGGTCCGGATAACGATTGGCCATTTCATCAAGCAGCTTGATCATGGCTTCGCTGGCCAGGAGTTCGGTCGCACGCTGATGCTGTGTGCCACTTGGCAGGAGGCTCAGTTTGTCGACGTTGGT
>JAFLCR010000045.1 GCA_017302755.1 Alphaproteobacteria bacterium | reverse complement strand
GCCAGGACCGGCGGCGCATCTGGCCTTGCGCGACTGGAGCGTGATTCCGCGCCTCGCGGCGCATGGGGATATCGGCTTCGCGGAGGATTACCGCGACGGGAGGTGGGAGTCGCGTGATCCAGTGGCGCTACTGCTCTTCGCTCTGCGCAACGAGCAGGCACTGAACAAGTATATTTACGGCGGTTTCCTCTCGCGGGTCGCGGCGCGGCTGGGAGGGGTGCTCACGCGCAATTCCTTGAGCGGCAGCCGCCGTAACATCCGGGCGCATTACGATCTGGGAAACAGGTTCTACAAGCTCTGGCTCGATCCTTCGATGACTTATTCTTCCGCATTGTTTGCCAATGAAAACAGCACTCTGGAGGCTGCGCAGCATGCCAAATACGACCGTATTTTAAATAAGCTGACCCCCGGGCGGACGCTGGAGATCGGTTGCGGCTGGGGCGGGTTCGCGGAGCGGGCCGTGGCGCGGGATCATGAGGTGCGCGGCATCACCCTTTCCGAGGAGCAGTACCGCTTTTCCAGCGAACGGCTGCGGGGGAATGCCGAGTTCGTGTTGGAAGATTACCGCATCCAAGAGGGGAAATACGACTCCATCGTCTCCATCGAGATGTTCGAGGCGGTGGGCGAGCGCTATTGGCCGGTCTATTTCCGCAAGCTCGCCGCGTTGCTGAAACCGGAAGGAAGGGCGATGGTACAAACCATCACCATCGACGACCGACTGTTCAGCGCCTACCGCAAGGGCGGAGACATGATCCGCCGCTATATCTTCCCCGGCGGGATGCTGCCCAGCCCGGAACGGTTCCGCCAGGAAGCGGAAAAGGCGGGGCTACGCATCGAAGACCGCTATGCGTTCGGCCTTGATTATGCCCGCACCATGCGTCATTGGCTTAACGCCTTCGACGCGCGCCGCCGTGAGGTGCAGGAGCTGGGCTTTGATGAAGGCTTCATCCGCATGTGGCGCTTTTACCTGGCTTCTTGCATCGCCTGCTTCGAGGCGGGGCGCACCAATGTGATGCAGGTGGAGCTGCGCCATGCGTAAGCTGCTGTTCATTCTGGCGTTGATGACGGGGCAGGCCCAGGCTTCCGGCGCGCCTGAATATGTGGCGCCGCATGTGAGGTCGGCTCAGGAAGTGGGAGCGGGGCGACTCACCTATTTGATGTGGGATGTCTATGACGCAACGCTTTTCGCGCCGGAGGGGAAGTGGCAGCCGCAGCGTCCCTACGCGCTGACGCTCACCTACCTGCGCGAACTCGAGGGAAAGGCCATTGCCGACCGCTCTATCGAGGAAATCCGCCGCCAGGGAGGGCATGATGAGGTCACCCTCGCCGCTTGGCACAGCCAGCTTCGGGCGATTTTTCCGGATGTCCGGCCCCGCGTGTCGCTGACAGGGATTTATACTGAAAAAGGTGAAACGATTTTCTTTGAAAACGGGCGGAAAATTGGGCACCTGCTCGATCCGGAATTCAGCCGTGCCTTCTTTGCCATCTGGCTGGGCGAGAAGACCAGCGAACCCGCATTGCGCGAGCAATTGCTGGGGATGCGATGACGCCTGCCCGCTTGCCCCTGCTGCAATACGGGTTCCTGGCGCTGCCCCTGGCGTTCGCCGGGATGCCGCTTTACCTGCACGCGCCGGATTTTTACGCGGCGCATCACGGTGTGCCGCTGACGCTACTGGGGGTGATGCTGCTCACTATCCGGTTTCTGGATGCGTTCGCAGATCCGCTGCTTGGAGTGATAAGCGACCGGTTGGGGAAGCACCGCCTTTCTCTCATGATAGGGGGTGCCGCCTTGATGGCAGGTGGATTCTGGCTGCTTTTCCATCCGTTGCCTGGGCATGAGTTGGCATGTTTCGTGCTGGGCATGACGCTGGCGACGCTCGCCTACAGCCATCTTTCCATCAATCTAGGCGCGCTGGGCGGCTTGTGGGATGATGGCGCGCAGGCGCGCACGCGCATTGCCATGGCACGCGAGGGGTTCGGGCTGGCGGGGCTGATGCTGGCGTCGGCGGTGCCGACGCTGCTGATGCGCGTGGAAACCGCCGAAACGGCCTATCATCATTTTTCACTGTTGCTGCTTGCGCTCCTGGTACTCGCCTTGCCGGTATTCGCTCTTTGGTTCCGCAGTGTTTTACCGGGGGGTGCGCAGAGCGCGCCCTCCGCCGGGATGCTTTGGGAAGCGCTATCGCCGCATAAAAGGCTCTATGTCATTTACGGCATCAGCGTGCTGGCTTCGGCGGTTCCGGCGGTGCTGGTGCTTTCCTTCATCCGCGACCGGTTGGGGGCGGAAGCATGGGGCGGCGCGTTTCTGCTGCTGTACTTCCTGTGCGCCATCGCCGGGATGCCTGTATGGCAGAAACTTGCGCAGCGCTGGGGAGCACGCAAGGCCTGGCTGGCGGGTATGCTGTTATCTATATGCGGCTTCGTGTTTGCCTATTGGCTGCGCGCCGGAGATCTGGCGGGCTATGCCGTTGTCTGTGCCGTTACCGGCCTCGCGCTCGGGGCGGAGTTGGCACTCCCGGCCGCGCTGCTTGCGGAGCGCACGGATATGCGCCATGCCACCGCCCAATATGCCGTGTTCGCGTTCCTGAGCAAACTGGCCTTGGGCTTGGCGGCGGGGCTGGCGTTACCCTTGCTTGAAAGCCAGGGGTTCAGGCCGGGCGCGAATAATGCGGCGGAGGCCTTGCAGGCGCTTTCCATTGCCTACACCCTGCTGCCCTGCGCGCTCAAATCAGCGGCGGCTCTGCTGCTGTGGCGTTGGATGAAACTCAGTTCGGAGGAAAGCAATCATGTTCACAAAACCAATCACTTATTTGCTCGCGGGGGTTCTCATGTGGTGTAGCGGATGTTCAGCTGGAAAAATCGAGCAATATAAGGAGGAAAAACCCGTCATTGGCTTCGAGGAATATTTCAACGGGCCCATCAAGGGCTGGGGTATCGTGCAGAACTGGAAGGGTGACGTCGTGACGCGCTTCGACGTTGTCATGGTCGGCAGGTGGAAGGACGGCGTCGGCACACTGGAGGAGGATTTCACCTATTACAACGGCAAGACGCAGAAGCGGATCTGGACGATTCGTAAAAAAGAGGACGGAACCTACGAGGGCAGCGCAGATGATATCATGGGTAAAGCCTCCGGCAAGGCGAGCGGCAACGCCGTGCGCTGGAATTACACCATGGATGTGCCGGTGGATGATGCCACCTACCGCCTCGTCTTTGACGACTGGATGTGGAAGATGAATGATGGCGTGGTCATCAACCGCTCCTATATGAAAAAATTCGGGATTACGGTGGCCGAGTTGACACTGATGATGCAGAAGCAATGAAGCAGGATTACGCAGGCAAGCGTTACTGGCTGATCGGGGCCAGCAGCGGCATCGGCGAGGCGCTGGCGCGGGAGCTTTCTGCGCGCGGGGCGACACTTGCGCTCTCGGCGCGGCGGGAGGACAGCCTGGTGGCGCTGAATCAGTCGCTAGGCGGCGGGCATGGCAGCTTTGCGCTGGATGTTTCCCATGACGGCTCAGCGGAAGCCGCGCTGGAAGCCATCGTGAAGCGGTTCGGTGTGCTGGACGGTGTGATCTTTCTCGCCGCGCATTATCAGCCCATGGTGTTGGATGCGCTGGAGATGGAGGAAACCCGCCGGATGGTGGAGGTGAACCTGATGGGCGCGTTTCATGTGCTCCACGCCGCGCTTCCTTACTTCTATCGGCAAGGAAAAGGACAGATCGTGCTGTGCGGCAGCGTCGCGGGATATACCGGGCTTCCCGGCGGCCAGCCTTACAGCGGGACCAAAGCCGCCATTCAGAATCTGGCGGAGAGCCTTCACGCGGAGGCCACGCCGCGTGGCCTTGATATCAAGCTCATCAGTCCGGGTTTTGTGAAGACGCCCCTTACGGATAAGAATGCGTTTCCCATGCCCATGATCACGACACCGGAGAATGCCGCGCGCGCTATCGCGGAGGGCTTGCTGAAACCCGGTTTCGAGATTCACTTCCCCAAACGCTTCACGTTGCTGCTCAAGCTATTGCGCTTATTGCCTTACCGGCTGGCTCTGGCCATCACGGCGCGGTTTAGGGGGTAAAACGCTGTGAAACAACGTATTGCCATCATCGGCGCCGGCATTTCCGGCCTCAGCCTCGCTCGTTCGCTTGCCCCTCTGGCAGAGGTGACGGTGTTCGAGAAAGCGCGTGGTGTCGGCGGGCGGATGTCAACACGTTACGCCGATCCGTTTTATTTCGATCACGGCGCGCAGTTCTTCACAGCGCGCACGCCGGAATTTAAAGTCTTTCTGGAACCCTTCATCGCCAGCGGCGCCGTTGCGCCCTGGGAAGGAAAAGTCGTGACGCTGCAAGCGGGCAAAGAAGAAGAAAAACGCCTGTGGTTTGAGCCGCATTACGTGGCATGCCAGAATATGAACAGCCTGTGCAAGGCGCTTGCTGGAGGTCTGCGCGTGGTAACTAATACGGAGATTGCGCCTCTTACCGCCCGCGATAGCAATGGATGGCGGTTGTGCGATGGGGGCGACAAAGAGCTGGGTGTCTTTGATTGGGTGATCTCCACCGCGCCGCCAGCGCAGACGCAGCGGCTGTTCAGGGGCCATTTATCCGATAATGCACTGCACGGTTCTGCCGTCATGCAAGGCTGCTATGCCTTGATGCTGGGTTTCCGCCGCCCTTGGCATAAGAAGTGGATCGCCGCCCGCCTTCAGGAAAGCCCGCTCGCCTGGCTCTCCGTGAACTCCACGAAGCCTGGCCGTGATGCTGGAATCACGTGCCTGGTTGCCCATTCAAGCAACGGCTGGGCCGACGCGCATATGGATGATGACATGGCGCAGGCAGAGGCATTTTTGATTAAAGAGCTGAGGAATGTCAGTGGCATTGATCCTCATGAAGCGGACTATTGTTCCCTCCATCGTTGGAAATATGCGATCGCCGAGAAGGCAGCACGAGAAGTTCACCTTGACCCCATTTTGCAGCTGGCAAGTGTCGGAGATTGGTGCGGCGGACAGCGTATTGAGGATGCATGGCAGGCAAGCGTCCGGCTATTATCTGCATTGATTAAGCTTACGCAGCCGGCGCCAACGTCTTTAAGGTAAATTTCCGTGTTCGTTCGTTGTCGTTGATCCAGTCTCCCTATTCCGTTGAATAGGGTTTTTTGACCCACCCCCTATAAATGATTCTAAATCTGGAGTGATTCTGGATAATTGTGGAGGTTATTTAGGAGGTTTGGCCGTCGGCGGCTACGGTAACGATACGGTGAACGGCGCTGCAGGAGCGGACACGCTCGAAGGCGGCAGCGGCAACGACCACTTCGCTTTTACCGACTTGACCCATTCCACGACGGGCGCCGCCGATGTGGTCTGGGATTTCAAGGCGGTCGGCGCCACGGAAACGGACAAGATCGTGCTTACCGGCCTCGGCATCACCGGCATCGGCGCGGGGGCCACGGAGTTCACCATCACCAACACCGGCATCTACAAGGTAATCACGCATAATTCATCGACATTCCAGATCAACCTGCTGGGATATTATGCCGCAGGCACGGACATCATTGCCGCGGATTTCGTGTTTTGAGCTGTCATTTGGGTGGGCGGCTCATGAAATTAGGCTGAAAGCCAAGAAATCACTTACTTTTTTCCATTAATCTCTGTAGTCCTCGGCATCATATTTTACCGGTGCTTTTTCCTGCATGCTGACTATCAACGATCTCACCTATCTCATCGGCGGCCGCACGCTGTTCGACAAGGCGAATTTGAGCATTTCCGCCGGTCACCGCGTCGGCCTGGTGGGGCCGAACGGCACGGGCAAATCGACGCTGTTCAAACTGATCTCCGGCGAGCTCAAGCCCGACGGCGGGGAGATCACGCTTTCCAACCGGGCCACGGTCGGCTGGGTGCGGCAGGACATTCCCGAGGACGATACCCCCCTGATCGATATCGTGCTCGCCGCCGACACCGAGCGGGCAGCGCTCATGAAGGAGGCCGAAACCACCGAGGATGCGGAGCGCATCGGCTATATCTATTCGCGGCTGGAGGAAATCGGCGCCTATGAGGCGCCCTCGCGCGCGCAGTCGATCTTGGCGGGGCTGGGGTTCAACGACGAAGCGCAGAATTCTGCCATCTCCACCTTCTCCGGCGGCTGGCGCATGCGCGTGGCGCTGGCGGCGGCATTGTTCCGCCAGCCCGATCTGCTGATGCTTGACGAGCCTACCAACCATCTCGATTTCGAGGCCATGGTGTGGCTCGAGAATTACCTGATGCGCTACGATAAGACGATGCTCATCATCAGCCACGACCGCGACATTCTGAATAAGACGGTCAGCCACATCGTCCATCTCGAGAACAAGACGCTGGTCAGCTACACCGGCACCTACGACCAGTTCGAGCGCCGCCGCGCCGAGCGCCTGCTCAACCAGCAGGCCATGCACGAAAAGCAGATGGCGCAAAAAGACAAGATGATGAAATTCGTCGACCGCTTCCGCGCCAAGGCGAGCAAGGCTAGGCAGGCGCAGAGCCGCCTTAAGGCCATCGAGAAGATGGATATCGTGGACGCGGTGATCGCTGACCGCGTGACCGCCTTCATCTTCCCGAAGCCGGAAGAGCTGCTCTCGCCCATGATCACGCTGGAAAACGTGGATGTGGGTTACGCCAAGGATGCGCCAGTTCTCAAGAAGCTCAATCTCCGCATTGACATGGATGACCGCATCGCGCTGCTCGGCGCGAACGGCAACGGCAAATCGACGCTGGTGAAGCTGCTCTCCGGCCGTCTCGCGCCGCTTTCGGGCAAGATTCATAAATCGAGCAAGATGCGCGTCGGCTATTTCGCCCAGCATCAGACGGAGGAACTGGACGTCACCCTCACGCCGTTCCAGCTCATGTCCAATGCCATGAAAGGGCAGGGCGAGGCGAAGGTGCGGGCGGCGCTAGGCAAATTCGGCTTCGACCGCCACAAGGCCGACACCCGCATCGCCGAACTTTCGGGCGGCGAGAAATCACGCCTGCTGCTGTGCCTCATGGCGCTGGACGCGTCGCATATCATGCTGCTCGACGAACCCACCAACCATCTGGACATGGACGCCCGCGAGGCGCTGATGCAGGCGCTCAACAATTACGAGGGCGCCGTCATCCTGGTAAGCCATGATCCGCACCTGGTGGACAGCGTGGCCGACCGCCTCTGGCTGGTGGCCGATGGCGGATGCAACCCGTATGAGGAGGATGTGGAGGCCTACAAAGCCCTGGTCGTTCGCCAGCGCCGCAAGGAGCGCACGGAAGCCAGAAACGCCACCAAGGAGAAAAAAGCGCAGCGCGGCAAGAACAAAGCCTCTCCTTTGGAAAAGGAAACTAAGGCCCAGGAACAAAAAGTCTACGACCTCACCCAGCAGCGCGACGCCCTGGAAAACCAAATCGCCGTGCTTTCCGGCAATGGCGGCGGCAAGGAAGCGGTAGACTTAAACAAAACCCTCGCCCGCACCGTCAAGGAACTGGCGGAAGCCGAGGAGAAGTGGATCCTGATGCAGGAAAAGCTGGAGGCGGAATCTTAACACTTCTAAGCATTTGAGATAGGCGTTATAATGCTTGCGCTTGCCCCTCTTATAACCAAGGCTCCATGAGCGAAGACATACTATCCTCTTTTGAGCAAAGCGTGCGGGATCAGAGCTTCGTGGCCCTGGTGCTGCGCCAGCATGTGGGTGCCACGGACGGCCTTAAAAGCATCCATATCCGCAAGATTCTGGTCAAACGCGAAGAGAAGCTGAGCTTTACCTATCGTTACCAAACCCGCGACATCGTCAAAAACCATAGCCTGAGCGAGAGTCTCCCCATGCTGCGGGACTTCCTGGCTTCGGATTTTCACGAGGCTGCGCTTAGCACCACGGGCTTTGAACTCCTCGCCAAACAGGGAAAGCCCTTGAAAAAAACGGCCCCCAAACATACCGAAACGCCGCCGCTAACGCATGACCGTGATAAAAAGCGGTGGATTGCGCCGGAAGCGCCGTATCTCCATGCCCTGAACATCACGGATAAATCGGGCCAGGTGCTTCACAGCGCACAGGCGAAATTCCGCCAGATCAATAAATTCGTCGAAATCCTGAGCGGGCTGATGGTGCGCCTTCCCGCGCAGCCGAGCATTCAAGTAGCGGATATGGGGTGCGGCAAAGGATAGACGCTCTGCTGAAACCCAAAGCAAACAACAGGCGCAGGAATTCCACGACAAGCTGAAAGCTGATTCGTGGAGGGTTTCAAAACTTGGTGAAAAGCCACAGTACACTTGGGATCAAGCAGCTTTGCGTTGGCTCCAAGAGACTTCGCACAAGAAATCCCACGAAGAGGATAAGCGGCATGTGCGTTGGCTTAAACCATACCTCAGCAGCAAGACGCTCATCTCAATAACACGAGAGGTGGTTACAAAAATTGCTGAGGAAAAACGCCAGAATGCCAGTCCTGCCACTGTGAACCGCGTTTTGGCCTTAATACGGGCAATACTCAGGCGGGCAATGGTGGAATGGGAGTGGATTGAGCGTGTTCCGGTCATTCGGCTTTATAAAGAACCGAAGCGCCGGGTCAGGTGGCTCACGCCAGAGCAAGCGGCAAGACTTTTGGAGGAATTGCCTGAGCATTTGGCGGAAATGATGCGTTTCTCTCTGGCGACTGGTTTGCGTCAAAGCAATGTCGCCAAGTTGGAATGGCCGCAGGTAGACATGGCACGTAAATGTGCGTGGATATATGGCGACCAAGCCAAAGGAGGGAAAGATATTCCCGTAACGCTGAATACCACGGCTTTGGCTGTGCTTGAGCGGCAGAAGGGAAGGCATGAGAGCCGGGTCTTCTCCTACAAGGGCCGTCCTATTGGCCAGGTGGGAACGAAGGCTTGGCGTGGAGCATTAGAGCGGGCAGGGATCAAAAACTTCCGCTGGCATGATCTGCGTCATACCTGGGCCAGTTGGCTCGCGCAAAGCGGCGTGTCGCTGAATGTGTTGCAGGAGATGGGAGCCTGGGAATCTGCGGAAATGGTGAGGCGTTATGCTCATCTTGCTCCGGCTCAGTTCCATGCCTCGGCACAGGTCATTGATTCTCTACTGGTAGAGCCCAATGGCACGATTGCGGCACAGTCCGAAGTGAAGGAAGTTGTTTCCCAAGCCTAACTGTTTGGAAAAATGGCGCACCCAACCCGATGAAGCTGGGCACTGGAAGCTAATAATAAATCTATGAAACCGTTATTGCTTCCAAAAAAATGATTCGCAACGTAAAATTTACTTCGGCTCTGCATGACTAATTTTTTTGTTCTTTAGCTCTTGAAAATTAGTAATCATGCACACAGTTCAAGAAATCATTATTGTTTCAATAGAGTCTAAGGAGCATAAAATGGCAAAGAAACGTGTTTTTATTGCCTTTGCCATTGAAGATAAGACCTATCGAGATTTCCTTGTCGGGCAATCGAATCATGATAGATCGCCATTTGAGTTTATTAATATGTCCGTTAGTAAGCCATGGGATGAGGAATGGAAGAAATTGTGCCGCTCACGCATCAAAGGGTGCGATGGATTTATAGCATTAATTTCGAAGAATACTTCTCGAGCGGACGGGGAGCTTTGGGAAATAAAATGCGCTTATGAAGAAGAAATACCTGTAATGCTGATGTGGATTGATGAGAATAGACCAGCATTGCCTTATTTAATAAAAGATAGGCGCGTTAACGTTTGGAGTTGGGACAATATAAAGAACTTTATAGCCAGACTTTGAATAGCATACTCCATTTTCTAATACATTTATTACCTCTTAGGACAAAAAAAATGAGGAAGGCGTTGGTTGTTGGCATCGATTACTACAAGAATGGTTCGGCTCTTCATGGGTGTGTTAATGACGCATATTCAGTAAAAAATGTTTTAGAGAGACACAGTGATGGCACTGTTAATTTTGGGGTCAAATTACTCACTGCCACAAGCCAACAAGATGCTATTTCACGATCAAAACTCAAAGAAAATATCCGAGAGTTATTCACAGATGATAGTGAAATAGCTCTTTTCTACTTTTCGGGCCATGGTCATATAGAACAAACGGGAGGTTATCTTCTCTCCTCCGAATGTCATTTGGGAGATGATGGCGTTTCGTTAAGCGAGGTGCTTACATTAGCCAACGCTTCAAAAGCACGAAATAAAATCATCGTACTTGATAGCTGTCATTCAGGAATAGCTGGAACTCCCCCATCCGCTTCACAGAATGCGGACCTTTCGGAGGGTTTGACAATTCTTACTGCATCTACTGCTTATCAGTATGCAACAGAGGTGAATAAAGCAGGCGTTTTTACAACGCTTTTTGTGGACGCTCTAAATGGAAGTGCTGCAAATTTGGTTGGTGATATCACACCCGGAAGTGTCTATGCACACATAGACCAGTCTCTTGGTCCTTGGCAACAAAGGCCGGTATTTAAAACCAATGTTGAGCGGTTCGTATCATTGCGGAAAGTACAACCACCCATCAGTTTGGAAGATCTTCAGCTTATTACTAAGCTTTTCCCTACAGCAGGCTTCAATTTCCAACTTGACCCCACGTTTGAACCAGAGCGATCAGTTCCTAAGCCAGAGAATATTCCTGATCCTATTCCTGAAAATACAAGAAAGTTTGCGGTACTCCAGAAATATAATCGAGTGAATCTGGTAATTCCAGTAGATGCACCGCATATGTGGCATGCTGCGATGGAAAGCAAATCTTGTAAGCTCACAGTGCTTGGGGAACATTATCGTAGTTTAGTGGAGCGTGGCCTTATATAACTCATTTTAGGTAGAGGAAAATCAAGCAGGTTACTGCTATTTGCAGCTTACTAAATCTTGAGAATCGGAGAATATAATGAAGCCGGTAACTTTTATTTCGCATAAAAAAGAAGATGCTAGCAATGCTCAAAAAGTCTATAATATATTGAATGCCAAACACGGCATTAGTTGTTATCTAGATGTGTTAGACGAAGAAGCAAAAGACGGCCCTAGCCTCACTGACTATTTGAAAGATAAGCTGAGGACATGCAATAATCTAATTGCGGTTGTTTCAACCACAACCCAAGCATCTTGGTGGGTTCCTTGGGAAATAGGTGTAGCATCTGAAAGAAATTATCCACTGGCAACATTCGCTATACAGCCGGCAACATTACCTACATTTTTAAAAAAATGGCCATACTTATCGAATGATAACGATCTAGATAAATATGCACAGACTATTAAGGAGTTTGCTGCACCTCTTATGGAAAGCATGGCTGTGCAAAAGTCTGCGAGTAAAAACTTTTTTGAAACTCTAAATAAGCGGTTGGGACGTTAGCGAATGTTGTTAAAGTATTTGCTTGCATTCTATTGACCAATTCTTAGTCTTTGCCTTGAAGCAAGGTTTTTGCTTTGGGGCTTAAGAACCCTATCCTACAGCGGCATTTGGCATCAACCGAAACACGATGCCGACCTTCCTGTCCTTTGACCGGGAGGCGGCAATGTATGTTCAAGCCTCGCGGCCAAAGATTGTCGCGCCGTCTGTAGGCGGTTCTTAACTCCCGGTCACCAAGGGTGACATTTGATTTCTGGTATGCGCTGACAAGCCGGATAGGGAGGTTAAGCTTGAAAATCGCTTATATTGTAATTGGCGTCTTGCTCGTAACCGTCCTGGCTATTGTGTTGCTGTTGCCCAGGCAGCGCAGAGCCGATTCTCAGGAGATTGTTGCCAGTCCTATTCTTACGCCCAATGAATGTGAGTTCTTTCACCGGCTGCTTCGAGCCTTGCCAGAACATCACATTTTCCCGCAGGTGGCTTTCGGAGCCATCCTGGGTACACGGGGCAGTGGTTCTAAGACTGCTCTACGGAATCGTTTCAACAGGAAATACGCTGACTTCGTCATATGCGCGAGAGAAACTCTCGGTATTGTCGCTATCGTCGAGCTTGATGATAGAACCCATAATGCGGCCAAGGATGCTGAGAGAGATCAGTTCCTTCACGCCGCTGGCTATCGGGTGATTCGCTTTGAGTCACGGAAGAAGCCTTCAGAGGCAGAAATCGCCACGCTGTTTCAGCAGGGCAGGTTGGTGAATGAGCCTCAGTTCCTTTCCTCGCCACCCGCACAATTCTAGATCAGTCAAGGTTGGGGGTTCCGCCCGAAATGCGTAGCATTTTGGGGGTGGCCTTGACGGCCTCTGTCCCCATTTTCTCCCAGCTCATGGAGAAATTGCCGCCGAAACACCGAGAACTGATATTCCTGCATCGCCATCTTCGCCATATCCAGAATGCGGTTTCCTCCGCCAATCTTCGCAGGAGATCGCCCTGCCGTTCTGCCAAATCCTCAAGGCATATGATGCCAAGCCCTCGCAGCATCTTCTTTCGCACCTGCCACTCGATGCGCCAAACATGCTCGCAAATTCCGCCCCACAGATTATGAAGCCATATTTTACCGCTGCTTTCACTGATTTCAGCGCTTTTGTTATAGATTCGCAGCACAACATCGCCCGAACCAAAATTGAAGGTCTGCACCTTACGATTCTTGCGATATTGCTTGTCTTTTACAGCTTGAGAAACAAAAGAATCTTCATCAAAATCAATCTGCGGAATTTCGTAATCGAAGGCAGCATCTACGCGAGATAGGCTAAAGGCTTCGAGGGGGAACTGAAAGCGCTGCTTAAAACGCAGCGGGGAACTGGCACGCCAATTCTTCACGCTGGTGGATGGTTACCAGAGCAAGGAAAACTCTAAGCACGTTTCCCGTGCTATGAAGGAAAATGCCCGTCAGGGGTATTTCAACGGCTCCCGCCCTCCGTTTGGCTATGAGGCAGTGACGACGGAAACCCAGGCGTCTCGTGGTCGAAAAAAGAAGCGCCTTGCGATTCACGAAGGTGAAGCAAGCACCGTGCGGCTTATCTATCGCCTTTATTTAGAAGGCCATCAAGGCCGGAACATGGGTTGTAAGGAGATTGCAAGTACCTGACTGAAAAGGGTCTGCGTATGCGCGGGGGCGCGTGGAATACGCATAAGAT
>JAFLCR010000044.1 GCA_017302755.1 Alphaproteobacteria bacterium | reverse complement strand
GCTGGAACGCATCGAACGCCTCGGCGGTATGGGCGACACGGTCAAGGTGAAGGACGGCTACGCCCGTAACTTCCTGCTGCCCCAGAAGAAAGCGCTGCGCGCCAATGCTGAGAACAAGGAAATTTTCGCCGCCCAGCGCGCTCGCATCGAAGCGGATAACGCCAAGCTCAAGGCTGATGCCGAAGCGCAGCTGCCGAAGATCGACGGTGTTTCCGTCACCGTCATCCGCCAGGCGAGCGAAGACGGCCGTCTCTACGGTTCCGTCGGGCCGCGCGACGTGGAAATCGCCCTGAAGGAAAAAGGATTGGATATTCCCCGCAAGCACATCCAGCTCGCGGACAGCATCAAGAATATCGGCGCTTACAAGGCCGTGATCAAGCTGCACGCGGAAGTGAACGCTTCGATCACCGTCAATGTGTCCCGCACCGAAGAAAGCGCCCAGGAAGCAGCGTAACCCTCTTTCCGGGGCTGCTTCATGGATGCAGATGCGCCTTCCGACCTAAAGACCGCCGATTCCAAGCAGGCCGACGCCAAGGCGAAGCTGGAGGAGGCGCTCGGCTACCGGGAGCTTCCGCACAACGCGGAAGCCGAGCAGCTTTTGCTCGGCGCGCTGCTGATCAACAACGATTTCGTGAATGAGATCGGTGATTTCCTGCTTGCCGACCATTTCTTCGAGCCGATCCACCAGAAGATCTACGCGGCCATCGTCAAATTTCACGAGCGGGGCATGCTCGCGAACCCGGTCACGCTCAAAACGTTCTTCGCCGGCGATGAGGCGCTAAACGCGCTGGGCGGAGCGCAGTATCTCGTCAAGATGGCGATGGGCGTTTCCACCGCCTTCGCCAATCCCAAGCATTACGGCAAGACGATCTACGACCTTGCGCTGCGCAGGCAGTTGATCTCGCTCGGTGAGGAAGTGGTGCAGGTGGCGTATGAAAGCGACGTCGAAACGCCGGCCATCAGCCAGATCGAGCAGGCGGAGCAAAAGCTGTTCTCTCTCGCCACGGAAGGGCGCTCGGAACGCGGGTTCGAACATCTGACCGCCTCGTTGACCGCCGCCATTCATAGCGCGGGCGAGGCATTCAAGAACAAAGGACGCATCAGCGGCCTCACCACAGGATTCCGCGACCTCGACCGCTGCCTGGCAGGCTTGCAGAAATCTGATCTGCTGATCCTGGCCGGGCGCCCCTCGATGGGCAAGACCGCGCTTGCCACGAACATCGCCTACAAAGCCGCCGAAGCCATGCTCGACAAAGCAGGCGGCGACGCCAAGCAGGCGCAATGCGTGGGTTTTTTCTCGCTGGAAATGTCCGGCGAGCAGCTGGCGTCGCGCCTGATCGCCGAGGCGTCGGGCGTCAACGGCATCAAAATCAAGCGCGGCGAGATCGATCAGGCGGATTTGAGCAAGGTCATCCAGGCCTCGCAGCACATGAACGCCCTGCCCTTTTTCATCGACGACACACCCGCGCTCAGCATCTCGGCGCTGCGCACCCGCGCCCGCCGCTTGCAGCGGCTGCATAATCTCGGGCTGATCGTGGTGGACTATCTGCAGCTCATGCGCAGCACCTCCGAAGCCGCCAAACAGAACCGCGTGCTGGAAATCTCTGAAATCACGCAAGGACTGAAGGCCATCGCCAAGGAGCTGAACATTCCGGTGATTGCGCTGTCGCAGCTTTCGCGCGCGGTCGAGCAGCGCGAGGACAAGCGGCCCCAGCTTTCGGACTTGCGCGAATCCGGCAGCATCGAGCAGGATGCGGACGTGGTGCTGTTCATCTTCCGCGAGGAATATTACATTGCCCGCTCCATGCCGCGCGAGGACACGCCCGAGTTCACCAAATGGCAGGAAGAGATGGAAAAGGTGCACGGCATCGCCGAAGTCATCGTGGCCAAGCAGCGCCATGGCCCCATCGACACGGTGAAGCTTTTCTTCAACGCCAGCACCACCGGCTTCGCCGATCTGCAGCGGGACGAATACACCCATACGGAATTTTAATTTCAGGCATAAAAAAACGCGGCAGCGGGGAAGCGCTGCCGCGTTTGGTTTTTTCTGGCCCAGCTATTCAGTTCTTCCGGCACGGATGCCTACGAACCTGTCATTCGTAATCCGGCGTACGAAGCTGTCTGCGGCACTGCCTTCCTGGCCAATCTGGTGCAGGCTGGTAAGCACCCCCACCATGCTGCTGAAAGCCTTGCCCACGGAAAACCGCTCCGCGGCCGCAGCCTCGCGGCGGCGGGCCTGCATGATATCGTCCTGAAACAGATCCTTCACCAGTCCGCGCATGGCGTCCCGGTCTTCCTTGCCGAGAAGCCCGGCGACTTCGTTCATCGCCGCCTCGACTTTCTTGCCCACGCCGCTGATGCGGATGGCTACGCCATCCGCGGAACGGTACACTTGATCCGGCACCATCTGCCGGTCTTGCTCCGGCGGCGTTTGGGTCAGTTTGAGGCCATGGTTCTGCGCGATATCAGTGATTCTTTGTGCATAATCAGGATTCAAAGGCTCCATGAAGCCTTGCGCGGAAGTTACATGCAACGTAACCGAGGTATAGTTATGACTGTAAACGCGGAAGCTTACCTGTTGCGCCAAGATATATTCACCACTCCATACTTTCTGCATCGTTGTTATTCCCTGTATGTACGTTAAACTGTGAAAAGGTTTTATTGGGTTAGCCTCTTATTGACAATATCATTAATTTTCATGAATACCCGAAGGCTGCTTGAAAGAGGTTTTCCTCTCACGTTTTCACTGGCATAAACGCTTTATCTTTTTTGCGATTATCATGCCCGGTCCCGCCCGACTCACGATCAACCTAGCCTCCCTGGCCAAGAATTACCGCATTCTGGCGGAACGCTTCTCGGGCCAATCTGTCGCCTGCGTGGTGAAAGCCGACGCGTATGGATTGGGCGCGGCGCCGGTGGCGAGCAGACTGCGCACCGAAGGCTGCAGCTTTTTTTTCGTCGCCACGCTGGATGAAGCTATTGAACTGCGCGGTGTTGTCGAGACGCCCATCGGCGTATTCGCCGGACCTTTTCCGGGGGAGGAAAAAGAATATGTGAACCACCGGCTCATGCCCGTTCTGAATGACCTGGGGCAGATAACGCGATGGAAGAATGCCGCCCCTGGCGCAGCATGCATCCTGCAGGCGGATACCGGCATGCACCGGATGGGCATTTCGCTGAACGAGCAGCAAAAACTGCGCGATGATCCGGCGTTGCTTGAAGGACTTGCGGTTTTCCTGTCCATGAGCCACATGGCCTGCGCGGACACTTCAGATCACCCGCTGAATGGCCAACAATTGAAACAGTTCCAGAGGTTTCGGGCGCTGACCCCTGATGCCAGGGCCAGCCTTGCGAATTCAGCCACGGTATTTCTGGACAAAGCCTATCATTTTGATATCGCCCGCCCCGGCTGCGCGCTTTACGGGATAAATCCCACGCCCGGCACCAACCCCATGCAACCGGTCGTGTGGCTGGAAGCGCCCGTATTGGCCGTGCGCGACATTGACGCCGGGGAGAGCGTTGGCTATGGTGCGGCCTGGCTGGCGCAACGGCCTTCGCGCATCGCCACCGTGGCGCTGGGCTATGCCGACGGATTCCTGCGCTCCGGGGGAAACAACGCCCTGGCGTATCTGGGAGAAAACCCCGCGCCGGTCGTCGGGAGGATTTCAATGGATCTTATTACCCTGGACGTGACCGACCTTCCCGAAAGCGCCTACGCCCCGGGCAGCATGGCTTCCTTCCTGAACGAGCGTTACACCGTGGACGATCTCGCGCGCGATTGCGGCACCATCGGCTACGAAATCCTCACCCGGCTGGGCCGCCGGTTCGAGCGGGTCTACGCATGACGCTAGAGCAGATCAATTTTCTGGCTCCGATCGGCCGCGTGGGGCTTGCCTTTCTGGCAGCAGCGGGCCGGCTCGGCATATTCGCGGGCAATGGCGTGCGCGCCATGCTCTCGCCGCCCTGGTACGGGCGCGCGATCTTCCGGCAGATGGTCGAAATTGGGTTTTACTCGCTCCCCGTGGTGGGATTGACGGCGCTGTTCACCGGAGCGGTGCTGGCGCTTCAAACTTATTCGGGTTTCTCGCGATTCTCGGCGGAAAGCTCGATTGCCATCGTGGTGGTGCTCTCCATCACCCGCGAGTTGGGGCCAGTGATGGCCGGCATCATGATCGCGGGCCGCGTCGGCGCGGCCATCGCCGCCGAGATCGGCACCATGCGCGTCACCGAGCAGATCGACGCGCTCGTCACCCTCGCCACCAATCCGTTCCGCTACCTCGTGGCGCCGCGCGTGCTGGCGGGGCTACTGATGCTGCCGCTGCTGGTGCTGGTGGCCGACATCATCGGTGTCTTCGGCGGCTATTTGGTGAGCATTCACAAACTCGGCTTCAACCCCTCGGTTTACCTGCGCAATACGTTTGAGTACCTGGAATTCAAGGACGTCTTTTCCGGGCTGGTGAAGGCCTCGGCCTTCGGTGGCATCGTCACGATGATGGGCTGCTATCACGGGTTCAACTCGCGCGGCGGGGCGCAGGGCGTGGGCGTGGCCACCACCAACGCGGTGGTGTCGGCCTCGGTGCTCATCCTGCTGGCCAACTACATCATTACGGAGCTGTTCTTCGCGACATGACGGTGAGCACGCCCCCTAAAATAGCGGTCCGCGATCTTCGCAAGGCCTTCGGCGAGAAGGTGGTGCTGGACGGGCTAAACCTCGATATCGGCAAAGGCGAATCGGTGGTGGTGATCGGCGGCTCGGGTTCGGGCAAGTCAGTGCTGCTCAAATGCATCCTCGGCCTGGTGCATCCGGATTCGGGAAGCATCGTGGTGGACGGGGAAGAGTCCATCGGCCTGAAGGGAAAAGCACGCGCCAGACACATGGAGAAATTCGGCAGGCTCTTTCAAGGCGGCGCGCTGTTCGACTCCTTGAGTGTCTGGGAAAACGTCGCCTTCGGCCTGCTGCAAGCCAAGCATATGGAACGTCCCAAGGCGCGGGAGATCGCCATCGAAAAGCTGGCAGCGGTCGGGCTGGGCGCCGAAGTGGCGAGGTTATCGCCCGCCGAACTTTCCGGCGGCATGCAGAAGCGCGTGGCGCTCGCCCGTGCCATAGCCATGCAGCCGGAGGTGATTTTCTTTGATGAACCCACCACCGGCCTCGATCCCATCATGGCCGACGTGATCAACGACCTCATCCTGCGCTGCACCCGCGATCTCGGCATCACCACGCTGTCGATCACGCATGACATGGCCAGCGCGAAGAAAATCGCCCACCGCATCGCCATGCTCTACAAGGGCCGCATTCTCTGGCACGGCAAGGCAGAGAAGATTTATGAAAGCGGAAACCCCTATGTCGACCAGTTCGTACACGGACGCGCCGAAGGGCCGATTAAGATGGAAATACGCAAAGGTTAGCTGCGCTTCGTCACTCCGTTCTTAAGAATCTTCACCATACGCTGTGCAAGTTCGTCTTCCGGCAGGTGATGGGTATAGTCACGGTCGATCTCTGCCAATAGCTTAGCGCGGAGCGCCTCATCCAGCGAGGCGCGCATATCGCCCAACGTCGTGGGCGGGGCAGCCAGCACCAGGTGATCGAAGTCCTGCTGCTCGGTTTTCAGCATGTTCACGAATGCCCGGGAAAACTTCTTCCGCGCAAAGCGCTGGAGCGCGGTTTCGCCCGCTGACCTGTCCGGCGCGTTGCGCGGCGAAAGCAAAACCTCTACCTTTTGTAAGCCTTCTCCCGGTCCGGAATAAATATACACATACGCTTTCGCGCCGTCAGCGACTACGATCCAGGTTTTTTGTGCCATAGCTGTCTCCTTTGCGCACAAAAGAAACACGAAATGGCCGTAAAAAATCGAGAGGATGTGCCAGTCAGGAAATCAGCGGCCAGCCATGGGAGCCAAACGACAACGTGCCATTACTGCTGCCGCCAATTGCTTTTCCGCAGATTGCAGCTTCACCGGTCAGTATGCCCACGGCCTGCTCCATCGCCGGAATCAGGCTTATTTTTATGCTATTATAGCAGCCTTGATCCATGGCCACCGCCTCAATGAAACGAAGTCCGGCGCAATATTCCTGCGCACTCAGTGCGCCCAGACCAGACTGGAAAAGCTTCGCAATCATATCGGCAAGATTATCTTCTCTGGCTAAAATGCAAACCAGATCAGATTCATTATATTGAGCCGCCAACACTGCGCGCGCTTCGATGGTAATTTTAGGCGTTAAGCGATCAACAAAACTCTGAGGGTAAGACATATAAAAATATTCAAAATTACGAAAAGGCTGTTGTTATTAGTAGGATTTCTTTACAGTATTGTGACGTGATCCAAGTGCATGATTTATGGTAAAATCCACTTCTAGTTTCATCTGTCAGGAATGCGGCGCGGTGCATCCGAAATGGATGGGCAAATGCGAAGCCTGCGGAGCCTGGAACACGATTGTCGAAGAAGCCGCGCGGGAAGCAGTCCCCAAAGGCATTTCCGCCGGAAAGGGCAAGAAGCTCGCCTTCTCATCTCTTAGCGATGCAGGAGAGGAAGCGCCGCGGATTCCCACACTCGTCGCGGAGCTCGACCGGGTGCTGGGTGGCGGGTTGGTTGAGGGATCGGCGATTCTGATCGGCGGGGATCCGGGCATCGGGAAATCGACGCTGCTGCTGCAGGCCGTCGCCGCCACCGCGAAGCAGGGGTTCGGCAGCGCCTACATTTCCGGCGAGGAATCGGTGCAGCAGATACGGCTGCGGGCCAAGCGGCTGGGATTGGTCGATGCGCCGGTGCAGCTCGCCGCCGCTAATTCGGTGCGCGATATTCTGGGAAGCCTGGATAACTCCCCCGCCCCGCGCGTGGCGGTGATTGATTCGGTACAAACGCTTTACGTCGATTCCATCGAGTCCGCGCCAGGCACGGTAACGCAGGTGCGCGCCTCAGCCTCGGAGCTGATCCGCATGGCGAAGCGGCGCAATACCTGCCTGCTGCTCGTCGGGCATGTCACCAAGGACGGGCAGATCGCCGGACCACGCGTGCTGGAGCACATGGTCGATACAGTACTCTATTTTGAAGGCGAGCGCGGCCACCCGTTCCGCATCCTACGCGCGGTGAAGAACCGGTTCGGCGGCACAGAGGAAATCGGCGTGTTCGAGATGGGCGATCAGGGGCTTTCGGAAGTCTCCAACCCCTCGGCACTCTTCATGGCTCAACGCGGAGAGCAGGTGTCGGGAAGCGTGGTTTTCGCGGGCATGGAAGGCTCTCGGCCAATGCTGGTCGAGATTCAGGCTCTGGTCGCGCCCAGCTTCATGGCCACCCCCAGGAGGGCCGTGGTGGGGTGGGACACTAACCGGCTGGCCATGATTCTCGCCGTGCTCGATGCGCGGTGCGGGGTCAGGTTCCACGATAAGGAGGTTTACCTGAATGTCGCCGGAGGGTTCAAAATCGGCGAGCCGGCGGCCGATCTCGCGGTGGCGGCGGCGCTGCTCTCAGCCCTGCTCAATCGGCCAGCGCCTCAGGATGCTGTTTTTTTTGGAGAAATAGGACTCTCCGGCGAGGTGCGGCCCGTCGCGCGCACCGATGCGCGGTTAAAGGAAGCGCAGAAGCTCGGCTTCTCCCGCGCCATTCATGCCGCATCCGGAAAAGAAAAGCAGCCGGATGGCATGAAGCATTTGCAAGATATGGTGCGGCTGTTTAGAAGAGAGCAGGAATTGGTCTCCTGAATACGCACCACGAGGGACGCATGGAACAGGCACAGCAAGTCTCGACGTTTTACCTGAACAGCTTCGATATCGCGGTGCTGGTGATCATCGGGCTTTCTTCGGTGTTCGCGCTGTTCCGCGGCTTCGTGCGCGAGATGCTCTCGCTGCTGGGCTGGATCGCCTCCACCTGGATCACCTTTACCTTCCTGAACGACGCCACAGCCGCGATGGAGCCGCATTTCTCCTCGAAGAATCCCGCCGTCGCCAAGGCCGCTGCGGGGGCGGCGCTGTTTTTCGGCTCGCTGATTTTCTTCTGGATCCTGAATTCGATCATTTTCGCCTATATCAAGGCAATCAAGGCCGGGGCGGTGGATCGCAGCCTGGGGTTCGCTTTCGGGTTTTTCCGGGGAGTGTTCCTCGTGTCGCTGGCGTTCCTGATGTATTCGACGGTCATGCCCTCCGAGAAAGACCCTGAATGGTTTGCCCAGGCACAGACCAAGCGCCTGGTGGAAATCGGCGCCGGGGCAATCCGCGCCATTTCTCCAGGTTATTTCGACGAACTCGGCAAAACCACCGAAGGCATCGCCGAAGCGCAGAAATCCCTGAACGCGGTGACGGAAGGGCTTCAGCATAAAGGCGCAGGTACCGCGCCGACGCTTGCCCCGGGCAAAGGCCTCCCCACGGATTCGCAGATGCAGAAAATTCTTAATGAGCAATCGCACGAGTAAGACAGCGCCTATGCCACATCCCTGGGACCAAGACCACCTGCATGAGGAATGCGGCATTTTCGGAATCTATGGCCATACCGACGCCGCCGCTCACGTCGCTTTGGGGTTGCACGCCCTCCAGCATCGCGGCCAGGAGGCCGCGGGCATCGTCTCCTGCGATCATGAGAACGACGGACTGTTTTATGTACACAAAGCGCTCGGGTTGGTGGGCGACAGCTTCAGCGCGGAGTCAGTGATCGGGCAGCTGAAGGGCATGTCGGCCATCGGCCATGTGCGTTACTCCACGACCGGCGACACCCTGCTGCGCAACGTGCAGCCGCTTTTCGCCGAATACCATTTCGGCGGGTTCGCGGTGGCGCATAACGGCAACCTTACCAATGCGCAAACGCTGCGGCAGAAACTGGTGGAGCGCGGGTGCATTTTCCAGTCCACCTCGGATACGGAAGTCATCATCCACCTCATCGCGATGGCCAAAGGCGGAACGCTCATGGAGCGCCTCGTCGAAACGCTGAAGCAGATCGAAGGCGCGTATTCGCTCGTGGCTTTGACGCAGGACAGCGTCATCGGCATACGCGACCCGCTCGGCGTGCGGCCCCTGGTGATCGGCAAGCTGGGCGACAGCCATATCTTCGCTTCGGAAACCTGCGCGCTCGACATCATCGGCGCGCAATACGTGCGCGAGGTGAAACCGGGAGAAATCGTCACCGTCAATAAAAGCGGCATGTCGAGCCTCATGCCCTTCGCACCGAGCAAGCAGCGGTTCTGCGTGTTCGAATACGTCTATTTCGCGCGCCCCGACAGCCGGGTGGAAGAGAAAAGCGTGTATGACGCGAGGAAGCGCATCGGCATCGAGCTTGCCAAGGAATCGCCGGCCGACGCCGACATGATCGTTCCCGTGCCAGATTCAGGCGTGCCCGCGGCGATCGGTTATGCGAATGAGTCAGGCATTCCGTTCGATCTCGGGATCATCCGCAATCACTATGTCGGCCGCACTTTCATCGAGCCGACGGATCAGGTGCGCAATCTCGGCGTGAAGCTCAAGCACAACGCCAATGCGGCAAGCCTCAGAGGCAAGCGCGTGGTGCTGGTGGATGACAGCATCGTACGCGGCACGACCTCGAAGAAAATCGTCGCCATGGTGCGCGAGGCGGGGGCGAAGGAAGTGCACATGCGCATTGCCAGCCCACCGACCACGCACTCCTGCTTCTACGGCGTTGATACGCCGGAGCGCGACAAGCTGCTTGCGGCGAAACACTCCGTGGAGGAGATGGCGAAGCTAATCGGCGTCGACAGCCTGGCGTTTCTTTCCATCGACGGGCTCTATCGCGCTATGGGCGAAGCAAAGCGCGAGGCCGGGGCGCCGCAATATTGCGATGCCTGCTTTACGGGGGATTACCCCATCGCGCTCACCGATTTCGGCGATACGCCGGCGCCGAAACGCCTATCGCGACTCAATGTGTCGGGGCGTAAATTCGCATGAGCCTCCCGCTTTCCTCTCAAGTCGCGGTGGTAACCGGCGCGTCGCGCGGGCTCGGGCGCGCGACGGGGTTGGCGCTGGCGAAAGCGGGCGCGCATGTGGTGGCCATCGCGCGCACGGTGGGCGCGCTTGAAGAGCTGGATGACGAGATCCGCACTGTCGGCGGAAGCGCCACGCTGCTGCCGCTGGACTTGCGCGAGCAGGAAAAGATCGATGCGCTCGGGCCAGCGCTGCTGGAGAAATTCGGCAAGCTCGACATTCTGGTCGGCAACGCCGGCATGCTTGGCACACTGACGCCACTGGCTCATCAAACGCCAAAGGAATTCGGCGAGGTGATGGCGGTGAACCTTTCCGCCAACTGGCGGCTGATCCGCACGCTCGACCCGCTGCTTCGCGCGAGCAAGAAAGGCAAGGCGGTGTTCGTTACTTCCGGCATCACCAAAGGCGCGCGGCCCTATTGGGGGGCGTATGCGGTGAGTAAATCCGCACTAGAGATGATGGTCGGGATTTATGCGGCGGAAACCGCCAAAACGGAGCTGCAGGTTTCCCTGTTCGATCCCGGCGCGTTCCGCACGAAGATGCGCGCCGCCGCTTTCCCCGGCGAAGACCCCATGACCCTGCCCACACCCGAGACGGTCGCTGAGCGGCTGATGAAGCAACTGCTTACTCCTTGAATTCCTCTATGTCGGGAATGCGGGTGAAGGCGACCTTGGTTCCGGTGAAATGGCCGGGCTGCGTCGCCACATCGCCAATCATCACGGTGTTGCGGCCGTATTTCTGATTGAGCCTGTCCATAGCGAAACCTAGCTTTTCTCCCCGCTGGCGGACTTTCTCTTCTGCGCCGGCGAAAGGTTCCAGCAAATTGCCCTGAAGCAGATGGGCTGGTTCGAGGCCGTGGATCACCACCGACGCTTTCTTGATGCGCGCACGCGGGTTCTCGATGCACATGATCTCCCACAACCGTTCCAGCGCATGGAGAAAGGTGAAACTGTCGCAGGAAGATGCACAGGCTGCTTCTCCCGCCCACCGCGGACCGTTCTCGATTCGCACCGAAAGCGCGAAGCGGCGCGCGCGGTGTTCGATGCGGCGCAGGCGGCTCGCTGCCTTGAGCGTCAGACGGCGGGCGATGAGGCGGGCGGATTTGCCGTCGCGGAACTCCGGCGAGATGACGTGGCTGTGGCCGATGGTGCGGCGGTTGGTTTCCTGTTCGGGCAGGTCCACGCCGCGAAGGGCGTGCCAGAAGCGGTCGCCTTCAAGCGAGTGCCAGATTTTGCGCATATGGGCGGCGGAAAGCGACCATAGGCCCGCCACGTCATAGATGCCCGAGCGGTGCAGGCGCGCCTCCATGTTGTAGCCGATGCCCGGGAAATCGCGCAGTGAGAGGTGGTTGATGCGGCCCGGAAGCTCTTCCGGAAAGAGCGTGACCAGCCCGTCGGGCTTTTGCAGATCGGTGCCAAGCTTCGCGAGGTAGCGGTTGGTGGAAATGCCGATTGAGCAACGCACGTATTCGCCGATCCGGGCGGCCAGGCCTCTTTTTATTTTCTCCGCGATGCCGCGCGCGATTTCCGGCGGCGCTTCGTTGGCCATGAGGCGGCAGGCCATTTCGTCGATCGAGCAGACGGCTGCCACGGGAAGGTGACGGTCGATCTCGGCAATGATGCGGTGGTGAAAATCCACGTAATGCTCGTGCCGGGCGAGCACGCAGATCAAGCCCTTGCAGCGCTTCTTCGCTTCATAGATGGGCGTGCCGGTTTTGATGCCGAACGCCTTGGCCTCGTAAGAGGCGGCGATGGCGCAGGTGCTGTCGGTGTCCACCGGCAGGACGGCGACGGGCTTGCCGCGCAAGCGCGGCTCCATCTGCTGCTCAACGGAGGCGAAGTAGCTGTTGAAATCAACGTAGAGCCAGCGGAGCATAAACCCCCAAAGGAAAAAAAAGCCCGGCTCGAAAGCCGGGCTTTTCTTGAACATATTGGCTTCAGCGGCGTTCGCCGAAGAAGCGCAGCATCTGGATGAACAGGTTGATGAAGTCCATATAGAGGCTGAGCGCGCCTCGCACCGCGAAGCGGGACAGCGTCGTGCCATCAGTGCTGTAGTAGTACATGCTCTTGATACGCTGCGTGTCGTAAGCAGTGAGGCCGACGAACACGATCACAGCAATGATCGAGATCGCGAAATCAAGCCCCGGGCTTGCCAGGAAGATGTTCACGATGCTGGCGAGAATGATGCCGATCAGCCCCATGAACAGGAACGAACCCATACCGGTCAAGTCACGCTTCGTGGTGTAACCGTAAAGGCTCATCGCCCCGAACATCGAGGCGGTGATGAAGAACACCTTGGCGATGCTCGCGCCCGTATAGGCCAGAAAGATCCACGACATTGACACGCCCATCACGGCCGAGAAGGCCCAGAGCGTCGCTTGTGCCGCCGACGGCGACATGCTGTCGATCTTCATGCTGAACACGATCACGAACACCAGCGGCGCGAACATCACCACCCATTTGAGCGGGGTGTTAAAGATAAGGCCGATCAGCGCCTCGGAGCTCGAAACGCCGAAAGCCACCACGCCGGTCACGGCGAGGGCGATGGCCATCAGGTTGTAGACTTTGATCATATACGCGCGCAGGCCTTCGTCGTAGGCAACCGCTTCGGTCGCGTGGGCGCTGCGTGGGTTGATGTATTCCATTGTATTCCTCCGTTGGTGAACGCTCCGTTTGGAGCGATACAGATTATATTATGGGGGTAAACCGATGGGTTTTCAATCGAAACCGGACATGAAATCGGAAGGAAATGCGCGTTATCAGTCGATTAACGCCTGCTCCGCCATGCCCGCGAGCGTGTGCAGCGCCAGCAGGTGCGCCTCCTGGATGCGCGCTGTTTCAGTATGGGGCACGGCGAGTAAAAGATCCGCCTTATCTTTTTGCGCCACGCCTTTTTCACCGGTCATGAGCACCGTAAAGCATGCAGCGTTGCGCGCCGCTTCCAGCGCAGTCAGAATGTTGGGGCTTTTACCCGAGGTGGATAGAGCGATCACGATATCCCCCTTTCTTGCCAGCGCCTCGACCTGGCGCGCGAAGATCTGCTCGAAGCCGTAATCATTCCCTACCGCCGTCAGGATGCCGGAATCAGCGGAGAGCGCGATGGCGGGAAGGCCTTTTCGCTCTTTTACGAAGCGGCCGACGAATTCACCGGCGATGTGCATGGCATCGCAGGCGCTGCCGCCATTGCCGCAGAAGAGGATTTTATTTCCCGCGCGAA
>JAFLCR010000043.1 GCA_017302755.1 Alphaproteobacteria bacterium | reverse complement strand
CCGCTGCCGCAACTCCTCTTCCATCAACTACCCAACAAGGAGAAACCAAGGATTCAAAGAAGGGGGTCAGTAACAACAACAACAACAACAACAACGTACCATTCTCTCAACACACATCGAAAGACGACATGTCTTCTTTTGGTAATCCGAACAATCACCTGGGCAAAGGAAATGGTGGTCCGTTGGACGCCGAAAGCAACAACAACAGTGTTTTTGAAACCCAAGACACAACGGAAGCAGAGGATCTCGCCAATGAAGAAAAGGTCATCAAAAAAATGGCCGCTACGAATGCGTCAATGTCTGGGACGTTGAGCAATACTACCACTGGTGGCGGTGGTGATGTCGCAGATAAGAATCCTGACGAAGAACAAGAGTACGAAGTTACGTACAAAGTGTCGAAGATTACACGAGAGGATGACGAAGAAACAGCCAATCACAGCAATAGCACAGCACAGCTCAAGACGGCTACGCTCAATCAACACAACAATACATTTGATGAGATGGATATGGGCAGCCAAACCAATGGTGGAGGAGGAGCACTATTCCCACCTTCTGCAGCAGGCAACAACAGTGGTGCTATGAAAAACGCACAACCATTCACCACAGAGACCCCAACAACATTAGATAACGAAAGCGATGCGCAAGAGACGCAGGAGCTCAACATTGAAGAAGAGCTCCGTCTCTTATTGTTAGAGTGCATCCCTGGTGTACGTACCATCTGGAACCGCTGTAACTCTCTTCGCAACATTGGTGATAACGCTGATGATCGCGTCGTGTCGTTTTTGCAAGTGAGTTTCTATGCCAAGCGCCGGACTGCGTCGATTATCGTTTCTCGCGTGATGAATGAAATTGGTATTGGGAAGGATTACGGCCACGTCTCTATTGTGGAGTGCGACTTCTTTCGTCCGATTATTCACAACATCAAACGGCAAAAAGCAGCCGATGCCTTGGTCTCAGAGATGAACTCACAAATTGAGTTTGACAATGTGCTGCGTAGCGTTCGGCAAGGCGCAGTGCTAAACTTTGATTTTGTGGCCTTTTTGCTGATTGCCGCAATGATTGCAGGGACAGGGCTCGCAGTCAACAGCACTGTCTCCATCATCGCGTCGATGCTAGTCAGTCCAATGATGGGACCCATCCTAGCCACAGTGCTGGGAACTGTACTCTATCTCAAAAAAGCACACAATGTCGAACGTATTGGGCGAGAGTTGCTCCTTCAAGGTTTCCTTGTGGAGATGACGTGCTTAGCGGTCTGCATTATTGTCGGTTTTATTATTGGCTGGTGCTTTATGCGGCATACAGAACTGTTTGGTTGGGGCTTGGAAGGGACGCCAGAAATGGTGTCACGCACCTCCACACCAAACCTCTTGATCGGGTTTGTCATTGCAGTACCATCTGGTGCTGGCGTGGCGCTGTCGCTGCTTGGAAAGAATGGCAACTCACTCGTCGGGGTCGCGATCTCGGCAAGTCTCCTCCCACCTGCAGTCAACTGCGGTCTGTATTTTGCCTATGCAATTCACAAGGGAGATTCGTCTCTTGCCCGCGACGGTGCTGTGTCCCTCGCACTGACGATCATTAATGTATTCAGTATTTATGTCTCTGCACTGACAACGTTTTGGATTAAGAAGGCTGCCCCACTGAAGGACATTGAAGGACGACCACTGAAGAATTTCTTTGGGGTTGAGAATTTTGACGATGCGATGAATAACATGGATCAGTTTGATGAGAACTGTAAAACGTTGGGCTTGGTACACGATCCAGTTAACGCGGCGATTACCCCGGCACGGAAGCAGCAGTCACGGTTGGATGAGCGCGGTGGTGCAACGCATTCACCGTTTGGAGTGGCCACAACGTCGCACCACCGTCGAGTGCGGACTGTGATGGATCCGACAGCGCTGGGAGACATCCCGTCTTTCAGCCAATCCTACAACCCTGGTGGGGGCTGTTCTGCAACTCGAGGAGGGGCAGGCGGGATGCATTCATGGCGGCGATTGCGACGTCAAAGTGGAAACGGGGCAATTATCGCGGAAATCGGCGGCCTCAGGTGCCTCGGAAGGTCTTCCGCCACGTGCTCGGCGAAACCCCCAGCGCCTGCCGGAAGTGATGGCGCAGCGATTCCGGCGAGCCCATCCCCGCCAGTTGCGCGATCCGCTCGACGGGATGGTCGGTGCCTTCCAGCAGCCGCTGCGTCAGTGCCAGGCGCTCGGCCAGCAGCCACTGGCTGACGGTGGCTCCGGTGAGCTGGCGGAAATGGCGCGTGAAGGTGCGCCGGCTCATCAGCGCCTTGGCGGCCAGGCTGTCGAGGCTGTGCGCTTCGGCGAGGTGTTCGCGTACCCAGGCGAGCAGCTCGGCCAGCCGCGAGTCGCGCGGCGTTTTGGGCAGCGGGTGGTCGATGTACTGCGCCTGCCCGCCCTGGCGATGCGGCGGCGTCACGAGAATCCGGGCCAGCGTATTGGCGCTCTCCGCGCCGTAGCGCTCGCGGATCAGGTGCAGGCAGCAATCCAGCCCGGCGGCGGTGCCGGCCGAGGTTAGCAGGGGGCCATCTTCCACGTACAGCATCTCCGGCTCCACCTGCACCTGCGGATAACGGCGCGCGAAGTGGGCGGCAAACGCCCAGTGCGTCGTCGCCCGGCGGCCGTCGAGCAGGCCGGCCTCAGCCAGCGCGTAGGCACCGAGGCAGAGCCCGACCACCTGCGCACCGCGTGCATGGGCGGCCCGCAGCGCCCTGCACAGCGCCGGTGGCACAGCTTCGTCGGGGTTGCGCCAGCTCGGCACGATGACGATGTCCGCCTCGTCCAGAACCGCCAGCGAGTGCCTGATGCGAATGTCGAAGCCGCTCGTGGTGGCGAGCGGGCCGCGCTCCCAGCTGCATACCGTCAGCGCGAAGCGGGGCGTGCCGGGAAACGACTCGCCGAAGACGACGCAGGGCACCGAGAGATGGAAACTGCTGATGCCGTTGAAGGCGACGGCGGCCACTTTCGGTGGCGAGGCAGGGTGGCGGGGCATGGCCGGCTCCCGGAGAAGACTTGGCCTGATATTAACGAATATTGTCGATCGGGTCACTTCGCCGCAGCGCTGGCCGGCACCACAATGCCGCCATCAACCCCACGGAGAAAGCCCCATGAGCCAGCCCGCCAACACCCCCAAGCGCGCCCTGATCGTCATCGACGTACAGAACGAGTACTTCACCGGCAAGCTGCGCATCGAATACCCCGATGTGCGCGTGACGCTGCCCAACATCGTCCGCGCGATGGACGCCGCCGTGGCGGCCGGCATCCCGGTCGTCGTCGTGCAGCACCTCTTCCCGGCCGGCGCACCGGTGTTCGCACGCGGCAGCGAGAGCGCCGAGCTGCACCCCGATGTGGCGAAGCGCCCGCGCGACCTGCTCGTCGAGAAATGCGTCGCCAGCGCGCTCACCGGCACGCCGCTCGCAGCATGGCTGAAGGAGCGCGGCATCGACACGCTCAGCATCGTCGGCTACATGACCCACAACTGCGATGACTCCACCGTCCGCCAGGCCCACCACGAAGGCTGGAAGGTCGAACTGCTGCGCGACGCGACGGGTGCGCTGCCCTACACGAATGCTGCCGGCACGGCGACGGCCGAGGAGATCCACCGCGTGTTCACGGTGGTGATGCACAGCAACTTCGCCGCAGTGGCCGATACCGAAGCGTGGCTCGCCGCCGTGGCGCGGGGCGAGGCGTTGCCGATCGACAACGTCTTCCTCTCCAACCAGCGCGCCATCGCCGGGCGCTGAGGCGCGGCAGTCTTCAGTCGTCGCCCTCGCGGCGTGGCGGAAAGCGCCACCACGCCAGCGCCACCAGCAGGCCAAAGGCGGTGTAGGTCGCCGCGAAGATCCAGAACGGCGCCTCGTAGAAGATCAGCTGGCGCAGCCAGTGTTCGATGAAGCTCTTCTCGTAGGCGGCGCCGCCTGCCTGCACGCGCAGCCAGGATTCAAGCGTCGTCAGCGGACAAAGCTGCCCCAGCCAGGACTGGACGATCACGAAGGCGATGGCCGCCAGGTGCGCCAGCCGGAATGCCCACCGGTTCACCCATCGCCAGTGCCACAGGTTGCCGGCCAGCACCGCGACGAGGCCGCCGACGATGAAGACGACTACCCCCGCGTGCAGGATCAGAACCGCGTCGGCGAGATAGCGATAGGGCATGGCCGGGTCCGTTTGCCGTCCGCCCGCGCTAACGCACCACCCAGCCGCCGCACACGGGAAACACCTGCCCGACAAAACAGCTCGCCGGCTCGCTGCAGAGATAGGCCGCGAATTCCGCGTCCTCCCGCGCACCTACCAGGCGCCCCAGCGGCACCTCGCGCTTCAGCCGCTCCTGGAACTTCGGATTGGCCTGCACCTCGGGCGGAAAATAGGTCGGGTTATCGACGAAGTTCTGCGCGATCGCATTCACCTGCACATTGTGTTCCGCCACCTCGACGCCGACCGCCTGCACATACGCCAGTTGCGCCCCGCGTGCGGCGCTGTAGGTCGATGTCTTGCGCATGCCGCGCAGGGCGGATGCGCTGCCCATGACGAGGATCTTGCCCGAGCGCCGCGCGATCATCGCCGGCAGCACGGCCCGGAACAGGCGGGGCAGCGGATCGACGAGCGCCGCGAAGGTATCGCTCCACTCCTCGTCCGTCACCTTGTCGGCGGCGGTCACCGGCGCCGGGATCGCCAGATTGGCGACGAGAATGTCGACATGCCCCGCGGCCGCGACCACGTCGCCGGGCGCCGTCTCGCCCGTCAGCGGGCCGGTGCTCTGAATCACGGTGGCGCCATGGCTGGCGAACACCTCGCAGATGACGGGGCCCATGAAAGAATCGGCCTGCGTGACAAGCACCCGCTTGCCGGAAAGGATCGGGTTTGACATCGATACTCCTCTGCCACGGTGTGGCAACGACGGTCGGAATGCCGGCGAGCCGCTACGGCGGATCTCTACGGCGGATTGTGCCGGCCAACCGGCCGGGTCATGCTCGCCAGCGCCCACGCCAGCAGCCATGCGAGCAGCAGCCAGAAAGCACAGAGAAACACCCAGCCGAAGGGCGTCGGCGCGCACCAGCCCCAACCGCAAGCGCCATTATGCTCAAGCAGGCCGGGTATGCCGAGCCGGTGAAACAGATAGACCGAAAGGAAGGGAACTGCCACGATCAATCCCGCCGGGGAATCGAGATATCCCGGCCAGAAAAATGCCGGCGAAACCAGCAGTGCGAAGAGGCCGATCAGTGCGACGAAGAAGCGGAGGGTTCGGGGAGTGAGCATGGTGGCAAACGCAGGGCTGACCGGCGCTGCGCGGCTTTATCGTGTAGCGGCCAGTGGGTTGATGGCTTGTGGGGCAGAGAGCACCCTGAGCCCCTGCGGCGTATTGATGTGCGCGACCAGGCGAGCAGAAGCACCGGGGGGCAGCGCCGCGACGGAAACCGGGGCATCCAGCTCCAGCGATGAGAGCAGGCGAGAGACACGGTCCGGGTTGGGGTGAGCGATTTCCAGCCTGGCGAGGGAAAGCCCTTTGTCTTCAAGTTTCGCGGCAGGGTGAGTATCGGTCTGCCATTCGATGAGGGCCGGGGCCGCGCCATCAAGCGGGAGCGAGCCATCTTCAGGCATGGTGATCAACCAGTCGAGAATCCCGCGACTCATGGGTTCAACATTCCCCAGCGGCTCGGAAGCGGCGGAAACGGCGGAGCGGATATCCGGCGTGCGAACAACCCAGGCAGACAGGCAGGGTGGCGATTGAGGCCCAAGGCTGTCCAGCGCGAACCAGCGGGGCCGCGATGGCGCTGGAGCAGCGGGGTGGGGTGCGATGACCTCGAGAAACATGGCATCGCCCAGCCACAACAGGAGGTTGTGCGTAGCCATGCGCGGGTGCTCGCCACCTGGCTGCGGAGACACGCCGAGAACCTCCGACACGAAGGCAGCGCCTGCCTCAAGCGAGGCTGCGGTAACCGTGATGTGATCGAGATACGACCGCGACATCCTTAGCCCCTAAATTTGTACGCTCAGGCCATTGAACATTCAGCCGCACCCGGATTCAGGGCGCAAGCTTACATCCGCTCGGCAGCATCAACCGCCAGCAACAGGCTTGTGCGGTGCAGCCTTGCAACTTCCTGCCACGGTATTCCAGTCAGGGCGGATTCGAGAGCCCAAAGCAGGTTGAGGCTCGCACGTGGCCGAACCTTCCTTACCCTGACGCAGGCAGCGACAGCGCCGATCTCATGGAGCTCATCTACTGTCCGGATACCTGCGGCGGCAAGCATTTCCTGAGACTTCGGCCCGAGGCTCCTGAGGTCAGATATTTGCATCAGTCCGGAGCATCTCCACGTTGCAGTTGTGTGCGGCTTGAAAAGAAGGCGATCATCTGCATGAAGGCAAGGGTCGGGGCAATTCGCAGTTTCTTGGTAGCAGGGCGGCGAGCCTCGTTGTCATGCTGTGCTTTGCGAGGAATGAATTGACACGTTTAGTGGACAACGTGATTTTGTCGAATCAGCGGTCCGTGGGGTGAGAGCTCTTACTCATAGTGCGTCCACATGCGTAGGACACGAACCGTCTGCTCTTTGGCAAAGACTTCGTACACGATGCGATGCTGAATATTGATGCGACGGGAGTATGCACCGGCAAGATCGCCAACCAGTTTTTCGAAGGGCGGCGGGTTCTGGAAAGGGTCGTTGGCAAGCAACGCGAGCAGTTCCTGCGCCTTGGGTTTCAGGCCGCTTGCAGCGAGTTTCTTTGCGTCCTTCATCGCCTGCCTGGCGTAGACAACTTCCCAGCTCACCACTTAAGCGCTTTCGAGCTTTTTTCCAGAGGCTCGGCCATGCCGGCCTTGATCGACTCGCGCATGCCCGGTACAGCCAACAAATACAGGGTTTCCTGGATGGCACTCCAGTCTTCCGCGGAAAGCAGAACTGCGTTGCCGCGCTTTCCGGATATGACGATTGGCTCGTGCGACTCTGTGGTCTGATCGATAAGCCGATACAGATTTGCGCGGGCTTCGCTGGCTGTCAGTGTGTTCATTTCATGCTCCTGGGGCGAAGAGCAATGGTACGAAATTACGTACGTTTGTCAAGCAGGCAGGGAAGCTGGTCGGGGCGCCCGTTTAGGTGGTGGGGCCAAGAAGCAAAAATGTGTAACCCATGTGCCCGGACTAATCTGTTACCTATCTGCCCGACCGCTCATATTCACTCGCGTACTGTCTTTCGGAAGCGCTCATAGGAAGACCACTCCGAATCGCGGCCTACATGCACCTCGATGGGGAAACGAGGTTGGTCAGCGAGCGCTTTGTTGAACGCCGCCAGAAATTCTTGCGCCGCTCTGGCATAGAAAATCCACTCGCGAAGATTTTCGCCAGTAGATACCAACGCGAGCACGCTTACTCCTGATTTTTCAATGAGTGGATCGAGAAGGTCTTCCATTCTGTCCATGGCTTCTCTCTCTGTTGGCACTGGCATGCCTGAGTCTGAGTTGTACTTCCAAACCACTATGACTCGATCAGGAAACGCGGATTTCTTAAAACCGTCGCGAAATTCATTGGCGTACCGGAAGATAATTGCGCGCCCAGTGCCTGCTTGCTTCGCAGTGGCAGTGGCCCAAGAGGTGATTTCCTCAGACATGGCGGAAGAACAAGAAACAGCGAGAACGGCGAGGATGAGTAAACGCTTCATGTGACGGCTAACGTTGAATTAGACGGCACCACGGCAACTACGACGGAACCCAGTTTGCAGCAGCCGGTGGCTTGATGCAGGTGAAACTCAGTCACCACTGCTCTCCCCTGCCGAGGAATGGTGGGATTCCCAAGATGATGACCTCCCGCCGTGCTGCTGGCCACTGTAGCCATGGATGTCACCTGGCAGGTCCTTGCCAGAGTGGATGGAACTGCCCCCGGAGCCGCTACTTTCACGCGACTGACGGTATGCGATAAACAACAACGTCACGCCTACCGCGATGGCTATTGCTGAGAACGGCGTGAGCCAATGAACGTACATCCAGCCAATGGGCTGAAGAACAACGCCCAATAACAGAACCGCAAATCCGAGGACCGTCGATGGACTCATTGCCGTCTAACGCTGAAGCTCACCGGGAGGCCGCTTGCGGACGATCCGGTGGAGCGGAATGTTAGGTGCCGAGCGCACCGGAAAGAAAAAAACATGAGCCACCCGATATACAAGCATGTGGGCAGCCCAATCACGCGACTGATCGAAGAATGCGCCGAATTGCAGCAGGCGCTATGCAAGGCGGAGCGGTTTGGCTGGTTCAACTACCACCCAGACCGACCGGAGCGCACGAACATGGATGACGTGCGGGCCGAAATGGACGACGTTGTTGAAGCGATTGAGCGGATGCAAGAAGACATGCGGCAGATTCGACATGAACATTTCAAGGCATCTAACGTTCAAAGTAAATGGCGTGCCGCTTGCGGCACGTCCAAGCGCCTGAAAGGCGCGGTTTGACTGGGATGTTAGGTGACACTCAGGTTAGCCCCTTCGATGTGGTGATGGGCCAAGGACTATTGCTAAAACAATTATCAGGAGCACTACTCCCCAACCGAGCCACTCTCGTGTTGTAAGAAAACGACCATTTCTTTTGTTCTTATCTGCGTCGAATATGAGTGGCCAAAGAAGAATGTAGTCAGCTAGCGAACGAGTGTTGTCGGAGCGATTACGCTGATAGAAAAACAATACGACAAAAAACAATATGGCGATGCCAATGCCACCGAGAAGATATGCGTATTGGCCCACAGCAATGTCACCTAACGTGGAAGTGAGGGGCAGCCGGAGCGAAGCGGAGGGAACCACAAGCGCAGCTTGTGGCTGTCCCGCTCGACTGTAGTGTTAGGGGCTTGCCAACAATTTGGCATAGATGGTCTTTCTTTCTTGCTCTGTCCGAGCTGTATCAAAGCGATCCATGAGGCCAAAGCGAAATAGCCTTTCGTTCATTGTCATGCCCCGAACACACTTCACGGCATCGCTCTTAAACTGGGACCACAGACGGTAAATTTGTTTGTGTTCTTCTTCGCTAGAAATCCAAGTGTTGCCTATGTAGCGCTCAACCCAATACTCAAGATCTTCAACATTTGAATCGTCATCTTTCCATTGTGAAAGTAGATCGGCAAGCTTGATCGCCACTGGATCGGAGGACGCTGCTTTAATGGACGATGCTAGTTCGTCGAGGATCACGAAAGCGCCTAACGTTTGGTTAAGGGGCCGGCTTTAGCCGGTCCCGAGTGAGCGGAGCGAGCGACTTGAACCAATTGTTATGTGTGAAGCTTTGAGGTGGGACGCTCTATCAGCGCTGGATTGCCTGCCGGAAAATTCTTTCTTTTGAAGAGGCCTTTTTTCTCATACCGTTGCGACAAGATAACGCCTTGTTCTGTACTAAGCTCGCCGGCCTCTACAAAAATGGAGTCCCATTTCTTGCCTTCAATAGTGATATAGCCATCCCAAGCTATTGCGTAGAGCTTAAGATTTTCTTTCTCATTCTGGATGTGTGCTTGCGCGGCTTCTAGGCCTTGCTCAAGCATCTCTAACGCGAAGCGCGTTAGTTTTTTATCTCCAGCCTTGCTGATAGTCATTGTAAATGGGACTAGAGGCCCAGCATTTTCAATGCTCGCAATCGCATGATCTAGCGCTGCAAACATAAGATCATTCATTTCTACTGAGGTTTCAGACACTGCAGAGTCCTTCACACATAACGTGCAAAGTAAATGGCGTGCCGCTTGCGGCACGTCCAAGCGCCTGCAAGGCGCGGTTTGACTGGGATGTTAGACATTACGACACCTATTCTTGCGTGGAGAAAGGTTTGGCCGCGCCACAAAACGCATATTGCCGATTGAATCCTGTTGCTCGAAGACCTAGATAGGCGGTTTTTTCACTCTTGGAAATCGACCATATTGCTGAACGATGAGGTTTGCTCTCATGGCAGTAAATCCAGTTCTCTCCGGCGCTTTCAAACGTGCTTCTGGTTTTGCGTGTGTAGCCATGAGATGCAAGTACTTCATCGATCCTTTTTTGGGTTGTCGCTGCTTCGTCGATTTGAAGCTGAGCACCTAGTAAAACGTTTTCCCTCTTGATACTTGGCGCCGCAAGTTGGAAGTGCGAGGCACCTAGTACAGCGACAATAGAGTTCAATTCTTCTTCCATATTTCGCCACTCAAGATCGACTTGCTGACCGCAACCGATCAGAAGTACGAGAAGAACTGGCGCGAGTCTGTACACGGATGTCTAACGTTGAACTAAATGGCGCGCCGCTTGCGGCGCGTCCAAGCGACCGGAGGGAGCGATTTTGAGTGCGATGTTAGGCATTTGCAAGCGCCATTACAGAAACGCCGAGCGAGACAAGAAATGCGGCTGACGCGTAAAACCATGAGAGCGCCCAACCTTCCTTCACTTTAGCGAGAGGTTGCTCAGGCAGATTTGCAACCAACAATAAGATGCCGGTTACACGATTGGATGGTGGTTCCGTTCTGGTTTCAAATCGGGCGATGGTTGCAAAGATGACACAGAGAATGGCAGCAACCGTAGATATAGGAACAAGCCACTGTGGCGGCAGAAGGTAAACGGTAACAAACCCAACCGTGAGTGGAATGCCTACAGAAACGCAAAGGCGGGCCATTTGAAAATGCCTAACGTTCAAAGTAAATGGCGTGCCGCTTGCGGCACGTCCAAGCGCCTGCAAGGCGCGGTTTGACTGGGATGTTAGGTGTGAATGGTGTCGTACTCACCGGAAGACCACGCCTTTTACTACAGCGAGAACATCATTTAACTGAGATGAAAGTTCCGATTGCAGGGAGTCCCCGCACAATTGGATTGCATGGGTGATGGACTCCGTTAGCAACGCCCAACCATCGGTAAGACCGTTGAAAGAAGACAGACCTTCTTTGAGTGATTGGGAGGCCGCAGCCTGACCATCGTGCTGTAATTGAGCAGCCAGATCACGAATGTGTTGGAACAGCTCTTCGTTGGACGAATAGGCTCGCATATGCAAACACCTAACGTGCTAGCTCAACGGGGTGCCGCTTGCGGCACATCCGTTGGAGCGGAATGTTAGAGAGCGCGCAGAGAAGAAGAGAACGGTCAGTTGAAGCAACGGCATTACGAATTCGTAGAAGAAGATAGCTATTCCTTGCCATGAGCGCCCCCTCTGAAAGTCGATTTCAATCATCTGCCATCGCCAGCGCAGCGCTTTAAAAACAGCCTGAGCAGTTGATGCGTCGTCCAGTTGCCACCGAACCGAGGTTGTATAGAAATTTGCGACAAAAACCACGAGATAGGCGAGAGGGACGAGTGCAAATACATATCGCCCCCAGGCCGGTTTTGCTATGAAGGCGGTAGCCCCGAAGATGCCCATAAGCGCACACCCTCCCAGCATGTACGAATATGCGCTGAGCTCGTACCCGTGAAGGGTTGAATAAAAAATACTCGACCCAGTAGCAACCCAGATAGCCCCACAAAAAATGGCAATGAAGTTGTGGCAAACGTCGTTTCGAGCACGCATTCGATCTCTAACGTGCAAAGTAAATGGCGTGCCGCTTGCGGCACGTCCAAGCGCCTGCAAGGCGCGGTTTGACTGGATAGTTAGAGCGCTGAATTTGAGATGTGTCGATTTTCGTCATGGCTATCTCAGATGCCGGTTACTTACCTGGTACCAATTCCCTAATTGACCCATCGCGGGAGATGACGACCTCAAACCATCGCCCTGGTGTCGCGGGCAAATATTCCTCCCGGTACACATAGTTGCACTCAAACGGAAAAATCGAGATTTTGGAATTCCGGTAACGCTTGGCTCCACGCTTACTTAGTTCCGTATTCGCGATCTTTGTAATTTGGTCGTTTGAAAGCTCGCCTCCCTCGCATGAAGGTGCCACAGCTTGAGCGTTACTTACCAATAGCAGTGCGCCGAAAGATGCATAGAGAATATGCGGACGAATCTCAAAATTGCCGTTCATGCGTGAGGGGGGCATGGATTTGCGCTCTAACGTTCAAAGTAAATGGCGTGCCGCTTGCGGCACGTCCAAGCGCCTTGAAGGCGCGGTTTGACTGGGATGTTAGGCATGGCTACGCAAGCAGTATCGAGTAGCACAATGAGCACAGAAGACCTCCCGGCTGACGATTTCACTGGGAAGAAAGAAATCGAAGATTTGTTTACGCCAAGGCATAGACATAGTTCGATGTGATTCTGGATTCTCAATCTTCCAAGTTGCGGCCATTCGCTTTCCACAACTTGGGCAGCGAAGAAAAATTGATATGCCTAGCGCCCCAAATGCCGTGGCGGTCAAAAAAACAATACAACCAACTGATACCTCCCGAGCAACTGCTGGGAGCTGGATGATCTGTGCAGTGAGGATCATCAGCATTAGTAAAGTTAGCGCCCATCGTGCCGCGGCCACGAGCCCCACCATTGTTAAGTACAGCTTGTATTGGTCAAGGTGGCGCATCTGCATGCCTAACGTGCGAAGTAAATGGCGTGCCGCTTGCGGCACGTCCAAGCGCCTGAAAGGCGCGGTTTGACTGGGATGTTAGGTTGCACTACTGCTTTGCTCCGGAGCTAACAGCTTGGTTGGAGGACGAGCGTTTGAAGTAACGCCAAGCAAGGAAATATGCAATCGCCCAAAGAACGAGAGAAAGCGCGATGTTCAAATAATCGATTGCGGTGCCAGCAATTTCATTTGGGTCGATTGCGTAAGCGCCCCAATCGTTGTCGTGATACGGGTGAAGCCAAGCAAATGGAAAGCCATAGCCGTAGCCGTCCATGCAGTACTCGTATGGCACGCCAAACAGAACTCCAGCGAGAGCGATGCCAAATACGCGGAGGCTGAGGCGAGCTGTGGGAGGCATTTGCAACCTAACGTGCAAAGTAAATGGCGTGCCGCTTGCGGCACGTCCAAGCGCCTGCAAGGCGCGGTTTGACTGGGAAGTTAGCCAGCTTATCGGGCGACATAAGGGGCAATACCAAGAACCTTCGCTCTTCGCGCGCTGAACTCGCCCGAGAATTGGTAGCAATGTTCGAGCTCAACATGTAGAGCGTGGTTGCTGCCCATTGGGTCTTGCACGACCGAGAGATTCAGCGATAACAAAACATTTTGCTGGTTGAATCCTTCAAGCTCGAAATCGAATATGTCTTCAAACAGGAAATGAACGACAGAATCGTTGTTCCGTTTGTAGAAACCTTC
>JAFLCR010000042.1 GCA_017302755.1 Alphaproteobacteria bacterium | reverse complement strand
TGCGCCTGCCGGGCACGGCGAAGGCGTTTACCATCGTATGCTTGACCACGAAGACTTCGAGCTTCTCGCCCGGCATGGAGGAATCGGCGAGGCGCCGGGTCATTTTATCCAGTGCCTTGCGGCCGGCTTCGTCGGTGCAGAAGGGCTCGTCAGAGACGAGGATGTTCATGGCATAGTCGCCGAGCGCGTTCTCCCAGGATTCAGGCAGGCGCGCGGCCAGCGGCTGGGCGAGTTTGGGCAGCGCGAAGAACCCCGCGCCGAGCACGGCGAGTGCCGCCACCGACCACGCGGCCAGGGAGCGGCGATGGATGGCGATCGAGATCCTGGGCTGATTGCTGCGCGGCAGGTGTTTCACCAGCTCGTCGTGGAAGCGGTCATCCTGGATGGTGAGGCGCGCTTCTCCGCCGTTTTTGTTGCCGAGCACGAAGGGGCGGCCGTATTGCGGTTTTTCCAGGAGCAGGATGTCGCTGTAAGGCCAGACGCCGCGAAGCTCGCGGTCGGCCGATTCCCAGACCAGGTAGTCGGTGGTCAGGCGGAGTTGCACTTCCACCGAGGCGGCGCGCTGGCCGTCATGGTATTTGCCGACTGCCATCAGAGGCCGATCTCGCCGCCGTCGAAGAAGCCGTCCAGCCCTTCGCCGCTCGTGCCAAGCTTCTCGGTGGATTGGAGAATGGAGGAGGTTTCAAGGTCGCCCTCAAGCGTCAGCGTGGAGGCCAGGAACTTCATGTTGCGCTGGATCACCACCGGCGCGCCGATGCCCAGCGTCAGGAGGATCCACAGCATATTGCCGAAGAGGAGCCAGAAGATCTTGCCGCCGCTGAAATGGCCGCGCAATTGCAGCCCGCCGATCGTGGTGCAGCTGTAGACGTGGTTCATCATCGCGGCGCGGTACCACAGGCGCGAGAAGCCGAGTGTGGGGATGAAGATCAGGATGGTGATCAGGTTGATGCCGACAAGCGGCTTATGGTCGCCGTTGAACTCCGCCTTCGCCGAGCCGAAATGCACGTTTTCCATCACGAAGCGCTGGATCTTCATGTCCGAATGCGGGACCAGGTAGCCCAGCGTGACGACGTTCAGGATGAAACGGCCGATGCGAAGCGCCGCATAGGCCCAGGGCGAGCCGGTGAGCCGGCCGCGCACGCCGCGCCAGGTGAGGCGCGACAGGCGGTAGCGCATCGCGAAATAGATGCCCGCGAAGATGAGGAAGATGATTGGGAAAAAGACCAGATTGACAACAGGGTATTGCTCCGGGTTCCAGATGATGAGCGGCGAGTAGATGAGCAGGATGATGGGCAGCGCTTTCAGAAAACCCAGGAACAGCTCCATCCCCGTGCCGATATACTGGAAGCGGTCGCCGCCCAGGGCGAAGCTCGAGGCCAGGTAGCGTCGCATGCGCGTCTTGCCCCAGAAGCTGTAGATGCCAAGGGTGACCACCTTGAGCAGGATGTTCATGGCCCAGATGCCGTAGAGGTCTCCGGTTTTGCCGTCGTATTCCAGGCGGTTGGTAGTGGTCATGGGGTGCTCCTTGGGGTTTCCTCAAGCGTACACGCGGAGGATTAAGGGAGGGTTTAGCTTGGATGATCAGATGGTAAAGGGATGGTCTGCGCCTTACCCCCACCCCAGCCCTCCCCCTCAAGGGGGAGGGGGTAAGAAGCCGTCAGCCCGCGCGCACGCGGCGTTCCATGTGAGCATTCCCGCGATAGCGGGGAGCGGAGCGGGAACAGCGAGCAACCGAGCCGTCAGCCCGCCGCATCTGGCGGCGTTCCATGTGAGCATTCCCGCTCGAGCGGGGAGCGCAGCGGCAACAAACGAACAACACTAGGCATGCATCAGCGTGGCCATGGCGCCCCAAAGCAGGAGCCACAGCCCCCAGAGCGTGGCGCGCAGCATGCGCCGGGCCAGATGCGCGCCGCGGCCTTTCCACAGCCAGAGAAGGCTGAGGATCGGGTAGATCGGAACGAAGGCCACCATCCATGCGGCGCAGAGATTGGCGGAGATTTTCAGCAGGGAATGGCGCTCCGGCGAGGAGCCGGCGATCATGACCAGCGTGATGGCAAACAGGAACAGGACGTTGCCCCAGCGGAACCAGGCATGGGCGCGGTCGGTCCAGTGGAGCGCGGGAGGAGGAGAGGGTTCCATGCCGCCACTATGGCGGGCGCGGCTTGAGATTGGGTTAAAGGCGATCAGCGGTAGAGCGGGGCAGGTTGCTTTTCAGGAGCCGGTGTCCGGTATTGCGCGGCAATCTGCTCCGCCGCGTGGGCGCCGCTTCGGGCCGCGCCTTCGGCGAAGCTCTGGAAAACCGGGTCGACGGCTTCGCCCGCGAAGTGCAGCCGCCCGAAGGCCTGCGGTTCGCTCAAGGCTTCGCGCAGGTGCAGCTGGTTTGGTTTCGGGCAGCTGTAGCTGGTGCCGATGCCGGGCTCTCTTGCCCAGGCCTGCACCAGGAACGCCTCTGGCGACGGCTCGAACATCGCTTCCGCCGTGATGCCGAAATGGGCGGCGATTTCGCGTCGGCAGATCGCGGCGATGGTGTCGGGGGAGGCGAAGGCCAAAGGCCCGGCGATCAGCACCGAGAGGATGCTGTCGCGTTCATCGCTGCTCGACACCCAGGCGTTCAGCGCCGAGCCGTCCTCGAGGTTCATGACCAGGTTGCCGTTGAGCGCGCCGTCCGGGAAAAGCGCGCTCCAGGGATGAGTGGTTCGAAGCGCCATCTTGGTATGCCTTGCGCTGCCGATCTCGCGGATGCCCTGGCGGGCCTCGGCGCGCAAGGGCATTGCGCTCAGCCCGTCGATGGTGGCGAGCACGGGGTGGGGCACGGCGAGGACGGCATGGTCGTAGTTTTCCTGCAGGCAGCCCTCGGCGGTGGCAAAGGTCAGGGTGAGGGATTCGCCTTCCTCCTGCGCGATGCCCGTGAGCCGCGCGCCAAAACGGATGGAGCCGCCCTGCGTTTCAATTTCCCTGGCAAGCGCGCGGGAGAGCGCCTCGAACCCGCCTTCGATGCGAAAGCGCGCGTCGTCCACCGAGCCGTAGGGCTGCCAGCTTCCCTGGAGCGCGGTGTCGAGCATCCAGATGAGGTTGAGGGCGGATTGCTCGCCGCATGGCAGGCCGTTCTCCGCGAAATAGGCCACATCAAGCAGCCGCGCGAGCCAGCGGGGGACGCCGGCCAGGGTGCAGGCGCCGTAAAGGTAAGCCTCCAGATTTCCCTGGTCGAAGCGGCGGGCGAAGCCGTGCCAGTTGCCGTCTGCGTCCAGCGACAGGGATTTATGGTAGTTGATGAGCGCCGCGAGCTTGGTGAAGGGGCCTTCCCCGGTGGCGGGATCGTAGACGTCACAGGCGCGGTAGCTTTCGCCGTCGATGTGGAAGCTGAACTCGCCGCGCTCGCCGGAGACTTCATAGACGGGAAGGTGGAGTTCTTCGCATAATGTGAAAAGCAGCGGGTTGTCGGTGGCAAGCAGCTCGCCGCCCCGCTCCCAGATGCGGCCCGTGCCAAGGGCGTCGTGCTCGGTGAACAGGCGGCCGCCCAGGCGCGCGGGGTTGGACTCGATCAGAGTGACGTCGAAGCCCTGCCGGGAAAGGCGGTAGGCTGCCACCAGCCCGGCCAGGCCCGCCCCGACCACGGCGATGCGTGGGGATTCCTGCATAATATCCTGTTATTAATTAGTATTTTTTATTATTTTCTTGTGCGCAGTATACATGGTTTGGCGACGGGAAATATGATTTTTTAAAGAAACCTCCGCGAGGCGTAATTAATTATTTTTAAGAGAAAATGCCATAAAATAAAGGAAAATCAGAAGTTTCCTTTTCATGGCTCACTCTTCCGCCTCACACGCGACCGTGCGGCATCTCGATCTCAGCCGCGGCATCGGCGCCGGCACAGCGCCGGTGACGGTGAAGCTCACCCTCTCGCAGAACGAAAGCGCGGCCTTGAAAATCCGCGCGGCGGAGGATGCGCGCTTTCAGGTGCAGGTGGATCCCGTAACCGGCGTGGTGACGCTCACGGGCGACGCGGCGAGCATCCAGGCCGCGCTCATGCACGCGCAGCTCGAGATCAAGCCGGGGTATACGCACAGCTTCAAGCTCGACATTGCCGTTTCGGGAGGGCAGGAGCACCAGGAGCGGGTGATTCTCTATTTCGAACAGGCTTCCGGGCAGTACGTGCCGATGTATCGCGGCGGCGGCGGTGCGTCGTCCGCGTTTTATGAAGAGGCCGCAAGCGGTTGGCGCGCGAAGGGTGGCGAGGATGCTGCCGCCGCATTCGCCGGGGCGCGCGGGCGAGAGCATCACGGTTCCGATTTTCCCCCGCAGCCGGGTGTGGAAGAAAGCGGGGAGGCGCCGCAGGTGACGGCGATTCTTACCCTGCCGCCCGTCGAGCTGCGGCCCGGATACCAGCTGCCGCCCGGGGATTTTCCGCAAGGCATCCTGACGCCGGAAGCGCCCGTTTCCAGCCCTGTTCAGCCGCCGGTGAGCCTGCCTCCCGTGACGGCTCCCGAGGAAGCGGAAAGCGAGCCCACGCCAACGCCTCCGCCTAGCCTGGGCGGCACGGGCATTCTGTTTGGCGGCGGCGGCGGCCCGGTGGCGCGCAGCTTTATTCTGACGCCGGGCATCGATGATTTCGTCGGCGACGCCCTGGCCGACACGTTCCAGGGTGCGGCGGCGGACTGGGCGGTGGCGGACACGCTCTACGGCGGCGGCGGAAGCGACATCCTGCGGATCACGGGCGGGGCGGCCAGCTTCAACCCGGGAGTGCAGGTGAACGTGCGCGGCATCGAGACGTTCGATCTGCAGAGCACCGGCGCGCATAGCGTGACGCTGACCGATGCGTATTACAACAGTGCCGGGTTCGATGGAGGCACGTTCACGGTGACGACGGGTTCCAATGTCGGCATCACGGTGAACGCCTCGGCTGTCACCCAGAGCTCGCATGTGCTGGACGCCTCCGGCGGCGGCGGGGCCGACACGCTCGGCGGTGGCGGGGGAGGGGATACGCTGACGGGCGGCGGCGGGGCGGACAGCCTCAGCGGCGGCGCCGGCGATAATCTCACGCGCAGCCTGCACACGCCGTATAATTCCGGCGTCAATTTCGGCACGGGCGCGTATACGACGGCGGCCTTCACGCCGTCCGCCAACAGCCTGCTGGTGGTGGTGGCCGGGGCGATGGAAAATAACGGCACCGGCAATATTGGCAGCGGCCTCACGATTCTTGACAGCCAGGGGCTCACCTGGACGCAGCAGATCGTGATGGACAACACCACTTCCTGGGCCATGGGCATGTCGGTCTGGACGGCGCCGGTGACGGCGGGCGTTGCCACCACCGTGACGGTCGATTGCGGCGCGTTCGATATTTACGGCTACACGGTCGACGTGCTCAACTACACAGGCTATGACACGCTCGCCCCTGTCGGCGGCAAGGCGCAGAACACGAACGGCCCGGTGGACGGCGTGTTCTCGTTCAACCTGTCATCGGCGCCGGAATCCACCTCCGAGGTGCTGGGCATCATGTATACCGACACGAACGGCGCGCAGACGGTCGCCCCGGGCACGGGGTGGACGGAGCTGGGCGAAAACCGCACCGATCCCACGAACAACATGCAGCATCTTGAAACGCGCGCAGGCTCGACCTCGGCGGCCGTCAGCTGGAACGACGTGCAGGAGCTGGGCGGCACGGTATGGAAGTCGATGTTCGGCGCGCTGGAGATCAAGGCCGGGGCGACCGGCGGCTCGGACCGCATCGTGGGCGGAGGAGGGGCGGATACGATTCAAAGTTATGGCGGGAATGATACGATCGCCTATGCAGCCGTCACCGATTCGGGGATTGGCGCGGGCAACCGCGACATCATCCTGGATTTTGCGCAAGGCAGGGACGTGATGGATCTTTCCACACTTCCCGGCGCGGCCACGTTCCGCGCGGGCGGCAACGGCGCGGCGGATTTCGTCGCGGGCTTCCAGGTGGCGTATCAGCAGGCGGGGGGAAACACGATCGTCTTCGTGGACGCGGACGGGAACAATGCGGCGGATTTCGAGATTCAGCTCACGGGGCTGATGACGCTGACGGCGGTGGATTTTGTATTGTAATTCCAAGATAAAAATCTGAGCTTCTGGTTCCGCCCGTCACTGAGATGTCATATGTTTCAGTTAGAGTGAACAGAGGAAACATAGTCGGAGCGTGCAATGTCCAGCGACCCTAGTGTTCAACTTATCTTTCAGCCGGGTGGTAACTCCCTTGTAACTGGATTTATTGGCGCAGGCGTATATTTCAGCGAGCCGGGCCATCAGACGCTCAGCCATAAACCTTTGCATACGCAGACGGCAGGGTTCGTGGAATTTCTCAAAACCACCGAGGCCGGACGCGGCACGTATGAGCAAGAGCCGCGAAAGATCAATCACGGGTTCGAATACACCTTCGCGCAACCCATGCCGATGGCAGACTTCCGGGAGCTGGTGCAACAATACAATGACAGCGTAAACCATCGCTGAAAGCTTTTCGCCGGCTTGCGCAGTAGCCGGGAAGCGGGGCGATATGCCTTGACTGGCGGAAAGGTTGCTGGAAGATTCGAAGAATCGAAATTTTCTCAGGGTGGGTTTTATGCCGATGTTTTTCAGCCGTCATGCGATGATGTCCGGATGCGCCGTGTTGCTCGGAGCGTCTGCAGCGGTTGCCGCCGATGAGGCGACGAAAAAACTGTTCGTGGTGAACATCGCCAGTACGGTGAATAAGGCTGAGGCTATCCGGCAGATTCGCTGCACGAAGGAAGGCGATGCGTGGAAGGGCAAGGATACGCCGCCTTATGCCGTGACCACGAGCGACGGCGCGCCGACGGTGATCAGCTTTCCCGATTGCGACACGCTGGTGAAAAAAGGCGCGGAGCTGACCCTCAAGGATCTGAAGACGCTGCCGCAGGTGGACGCCGAGAAGCTGCAATATAAGCTGAGCGTCAAAGCGTTCGATAAGTAAGCGCCCCGGTACTTCCCTGACCCCATGGGGGTGTCACTGTCGCGCCCTGGGAACAGGGTGGGTGGTGACGTGGTCGGTGAAGGTGCAGACGTCCACGCTGGTGCCGTTCGCGGCCAGCGTCGCTCGCCAGTAGGGCCGAAGCTGGGAGGCGTCTGGCAGATTCATGGCTTGGACCCAGAACTCGCAGCCATTGCCCTTCTGGGCAACGCGGCCGGGCAGGCAGATCTCGGCGCCGGCGGCGAACATCTCGGGCTTGTTGACGGCGGTCATCTCTTCCGCGGGAGTGCGGCCGAACACGCGCTCCACCGCCTGGGCGGTGATCCAGGCGCTTACTTCGAGGGAGGCGGCGAAGGTCAGCAGGCCGAACTGCTCGAACAGGCTGCCCACCATCGAGGCGCCGCTGATGACGGTGAGGAAGGTCACGGGGCGGCCGTCGGCGCCGACGGGGTGCATGTGCTCGTCAACCTCGATGCCCAGCCGCCATTTATGGGCGCGGGCGAGGCCGGCGCCCGCCAGGCGGGCCAGGAGATGGTTCTGGTTGGCGGGGTGGGTGATGTCGGAATTGGGCTGGATGGCGTTGATCACGGCGTCCACGTCGCCTTCGTAGAGAGCTTGGCCCTGGCTGTCTTCGATAAGGACGTTGAGCCCGTTGCCGAAGTCCAGGATATCCTGCATCTGCCCTGCCACGGGAATGAGAAGGCCGTATTTCGTCATCTTATCATAGATGTCGATCGTCTCCTTCGGCATGCCGATATGGTGCGTGGTGAGGAAGCTGTGGAAGCGGTCCAGCAGTTCGCGCTGCGCGGCGGTTTTGGCCGCGTCGTAGTCGTGGTGCGCGGCCGCCAGGTGGGTCTGGTTTGGCTCCACGCGGGCGAGCAGCATGGGGATGTAGGGCTGCACGGTCCAGAGAATGTCTTCCCAGGTGAGCTTGCCGAAGCGCTGCTTGCCGACGACTTCGCGGTCGGTCCATTCGATCAGCCGGTTGGCGTATTCGGTGATCTGGTCGATGTCGGTGGGGAGGGAGGCGAGGTCCACCGGCGGCAGGGGAAGCGGATGGGCGACGAAATCCTCCTCGTAAGCGAAATGCAGGTTGAGGTGGCGCGAGGTGAGCACCATCGGCTGCAGCTCGCCGGCGTCGATGAGGCCCTGGATGATCTGCCGCTTCTCGTTCTCCGTCGCGGCCTGGCTGCGGCGGTAGGTGGGCGCGAGATCCTTGGGACGGCGCAGCGATTCGAAGCCGTACTTATCCGCCAGGCCTTCCAGGAGGGCGCGGGTTTCATGCCTGTCGCGCGCGTGCTCGAGCACGTCGAGCAGCTCGGCGATGCCCGCCTTGAACCAGCGGCTGCGCATGACGTCCATGCCGCCGAGGCCGGTGCCGACGGTGAGCACGGTCTTGGCGGGGTCGGTCTCGGGGCGGTCGCGGTTGCGCTCCCAGAGATAGCCGATATACGCGGGGTTGGTTTCCACGCTCTCAGCGAATTCCGGGGTGCTGTTGCGGAACTGGCCGCAGGCGGCGAGGACGTGGTGCACGGCGTAAGTGTGATGGTCGGCGGTGAGAATCCTGCACGCCGCGACGTTGCGGCCGCTCGTGTTGGGCTGGATGTCCGTCACTTCCTCGCGGAGGGGGTGGATCGTGACGAGATCGCTGAACAGCGCGCCGCTCTGGAGGCTGCCCAGGTAGCACTGGCGCACGTACTGGTCGACAATGGGGCGGGGGAGGAAATCGTTTTCCGTGAACGTATGGCTGCGCCATGCCTCGGGCCAGGCGGAGCGGTCAGCGCTTGTTTCAAGCCATTTTAAGAGGTGGAGTTCGTCATGCGTGGGGAAGAGGCCCATCTCCTTGACCTGGCGGTTGACCTTCATCTCCCAGGCCGCGCGGTTATAGGCAATGCCGCCGGTGGCGATGGGGACGCCGTCCTGCGCCTGTTCGGCGACGGGTTCCTGATGCTCGAAATGGAAGATGGTGGTGCGGCGCGAGGTCTCCAGCGCCATCATGACGGCGTTGCAGACGGCGGTGACGCCCACGGCGCCTCCGCCGATGACGGCGAGATTCAGGGATTTCTGCGGCATGAAACTTTCTTCACCAGGTAAGACGTGGAGAAACGCTCATGCCAGGGGGGTATGAAAGGCGGATGACGGTTTGATGAAGGTTTTGTGATATGGGAGGTATTCCAACAAGAGCGGTTGAGGTAAGCTGGCGGTAATTTCAATATATTACTATTAATGTTGTAAAATATAACAACAACTGTTATTATATAAGATATGCCGTATGCCAAAAGACATTTAGAATCCGCGCTTTCTGCCGCGCTTGCCACGGCGCCGGTCGTGTTTGTCAATGGTCCAAGGCAAGCAGGAAAAAGCACTTTGGTACGCCATATCGCTCGCCACGATTTCAAGGCAGATTACGTCACGTTGGACGATATCACTACGTTGGCGGCGACAGATGATCCGGAAAGTTTCTTAAGGGGGTTTCCAGGGCCGGTGATTATCGATGAGGTGCAGCTTGCACCGGGACTTTTCAGAGCCTTGAAGAAAGTGGTGGATGAGCGGCGGCTTGAAGGAAATGCCAGCGGCATTTTCTTGCTCACAGGTTCCGCAAACGTTATGGCGCTGCCGGAGCTTTCGGATGCCCTGGTGGGCAGAATGGCGGTGCTGACACTTTATCCTATGGCGGCGTGCGAGATGATGGGCAAAGGACAGCCGGTCATTCACAGTTGGTTCGATCAGGATATAAAGTTTCATGCGGGCGGGCGCGGGAAAAAAATATCATTGGATAAAACATCGTTGCAGGCGGCGGCGGATCGCGCGACGTTCCCAGAAATCGCTCTTGCGGAGCATGCGAATCGTCGTTTGTGGTATGATGGGTATCTGACGACACTTCTACAACGTGACGTAAGGCAATTGGCGGATATAGAGAAGGTGACGGCGTTGCCGAACATGCTCTCGATTCTGGCAGCCCGGGCGGGGAGTTTGCTCAACGATGCGGACGCGGCGCGGGATGCGAAGCTGAACGCCATGACATACCGGCGCTACCGGACATTATTGCAGCAGTTGTTTCTGATTACCCTCATACCGCCATGGCACCGGAATGTGAGCAAGCGGCTGGTAAAGGCGCCGAAGCTTTACGTGACGGATACGGGCCTGCTGTGCCATTTGCTGGGAGTGGATGCGGATGCGATGCGGCGGCAGGATCCTGGGTTGTATGGGCATATATTAGAGAATTTCGTGGCATCGGAATTGATCAAGCAGGTGGCGATGACGGGGGGGATGGCGCTGCATCATTTCCGTACGCATGACGGCAAGGAAGTGGATTTCGTTATTGAGCGTCGGGGCGGCAAGTTGATCGGCATCGAGGTGAAGGCGGCCATGAGCGTGGAGGCGCGGGATTTTGCAGGATTGAAGGTGCTGAAGGAAGCGGCGGGGAAGGATTTTGTGAAAGGGGTAGTGCTGTATCTGGGGAAGGATACGGTGGTGTTCGGGGAAGGGATGGCGGCTATGCCGCTGGAGAGGTTGTGGGGGTAGGTGGTTCGTTAAGTTTGAAGTGACGTCATGTCGGGCTTTGTGGAGGAACCGGGAATCGTGCGTGTCGAGGCCTGGATTCCCGGTCAAGGCTCGTTGCCGAAACCGTTGGTTTCGGACTCGCCTATGCCGGGAATGACGGAGGGGGGCAACACGATGATGAGAGTACTTGGCGACGTGGCGATTGCGATGGTGATCGATAAGCAGGAGGGGCGTGGGTGAGGGTGGAGTAGTGGTTAACAAGACTCAAGCTTTGTCTTTTTTAAATTCCTCTAAAAACTTTTTTACAACATCAATTAGAGGTAGTTCATAGCTCTCACTTTTTTGCATAACTTTTAATGCTGGATCAGAACGAGTAAGCCGATCAAAAGCCAAAGCTACAAGCTCATCAGCGTTTTCTTCTTGAGTATCCTTAAATCCTATCAACGCTTTTGCTATGGTAGACTTATGATCGTAGAACTCACAGAGAGTAATATACATGCGATTCTTATTTCCAAAATATTTTGCTATCCAAACAAAGGGTACAATAAAAACAGCATAGAAAATAAACCCTACTGAAAAATGCCACCACTCTAATTTTTCTTTGTAAGAATGTGCTAATTCTTTAGTTTGGAATGCAAAGACAATTGTTAAAATAGCAATTAAAAGAATCATCCCTAAATATAGACGTTCTGCCGTTTCTTGATCTTTCTTTAAGCGTAAATTTTTTAAATCAAAACTTTTTGCTAAATCTACAGAAGTGCTAACAATTTGGGCTTCTTTTACGAGTTCTTGGCCCTGCTCAATGCCAGTAACTTTTATAGCCTCAGTAAAAGCCGCTCCCCCTAAATCAGCCTTTAAAAAGCTGGCGTGATCTAAATTAGCTTTGTTGAAAAAGGCATTTGTTGTCGATGCTTCATCGAATTTTGATCCAATTAAATTGGCGTCAGTAAAATGAGGAGTTTCAAGAATGCTTTTTGTAAAATTGGTTTGATCAAGAATTGCTGAAGAGAATAAAGGTGTCGTGAATTTTGCTTTTGTGAAGTTGGCTTTAGTTGCTTTGATTCGAGAAAAATTTACATTATAGCACTCAGCGTTTACGAAAGTTGCCTCTTCGAGATAAGCTGTGCTGAAGTCACAGTTTACAATAGTAGCTCCATCAAATATGCCTTTTTTAAGGTTGCAGCTATTCGAGAAAGAGCTTTGTGAGATTTTTGCGCGCTCAAAAATACTCTCTGCCATTATATTATTTTGGAACATTGCTTGAGTAATGTCCGCTTCGGAGAAAAAAGATTTTGTTAGATTTGCTCCATTAAATTCAACATTCGTAAGTTTTGAATTGCCAAATTTAATTCTCTCACATTTGGCCTGTTGAAAACTGCATTGCCAAAATTGCGCTTCTGTGAAGTCAGCTGATCTCAATTTTAAATGGTTGAAGCGAAATTTAGGGAAATATGAACGTGCAAAAAGAACATCACTGCAATCAAATTCCTCATCTATCATTAGATCCGAAAAATCTATGTCTGAAAGATTAGCTCTAAGGTCAGGCCTTTGGGGGTTCCTAAGATATGTTTGGTGCCCACCCAAAATGGAATTGAGTTCTGATTGCGAAATTTTCCTCTGTGAAGATACCTCCATAAACACCCCTAAGTTTACCCCACCTTCTGATACAACTCCCCACCCTCAGCCTTAAACTTCTCCGCCATTTCCTGCATGCCCTTCTCGCGTTCGCCAGCTGCGAATTCGCGTACCTCTTGGCTGATTTTCATGGAGCAGAATTTGGGGCCGCACATGCTGCAGAAATGGGCGACTTTTGCGCCTTCGGCGGGGAGGGTTTCGTCGTGGTAGGACATGGCGGTTTCGGGGTCTAGGGCCAGGGCGAACTGGTCTTTCCAGCGGAATTCGAAGCGGGCGCGGGAAAGGGCGTTGTCCCATTCTTGCGCTGACGGGTGGCCTTTGGCCAGGTTCGCGGCGTGGGCGGCGATGCGGTAGGCGATCACGCCCTGTTTCACGTCGTCGCGGTCGGGGAGGCCGAGATGTTCCTTCGGGGTCACGTAGCAGAGCATCGCGGTGCCGAACCAGCCGATCATCGCCGCGCCGATGGCGCTGGTGATGTGGTCGTAGCCGGGGGCGATGTCGGTGGTGAGTGGGCCGAGCGTGTAGAAGGGGGCTTCGTGGCAGAGCTCCAGCTGCTTTTCCATGTTCTCTTTGATGAGGTGCATGGGGACGTGGCCGGGGCCTTCGATCATCACCTGGCAGTCGTGTTTCCACGCGACCTTCGTGAGTTCGCCGAGGGTTTGGAGTTCGGCGAACTGGGCTTCGTCGTTCGCATCCGCAATAGAGCCGGGGCGCAGGCCGTCGCCGAGTGAGAAGCTCACGTCATAGGCGCGCATGATCTCGCAGATCTCTTCGAAATGCGTGTAGGCGAAGTTTTCCTTGTGGTGCGTCATGCACCATTTGGCGTGGATCGAACCGCCGCGGGAGACGATGCCGGTGGTGCGACCTTCCGTCAGGTGGATGAAGGGGAGGCGCACGCCGGCGTGGATGGTGAAGTAGTCGACGCCTTGTTCGGCTTGTTCGATGAGGGTGTCGCGGAAGACTTCCCAGGTGAGGTCTTCGGCCACGCCGCCGACTTTTTCGAGTGCCTGATAAATAGGCACGGTGCCGACGGGCACGGGGGAGTTGCGGATGATCCATTCGCGGGTCTCGTGGATGTTCTTGCCGGTCGAGAGATCCATGATCGTGTCGGCGCCCCAGCGGATGGCCCAGACCATCTTGTCGACTTCTTCGGCCTCGTTGCTGGTGATGGCGGAGTTGCCGATGTTGCCGTTGATCTTCACCAGGAAGTTGCGGCCGATGATCATCGGCTCGGATTCGGGGTGGTTGATGTTGGCGGGGATGATGGCGCGGCCCTTCGCGACTTCATCGCGCACGAATTCCGGCGT
>JAFLCR010000041.1 GCA_017302755.1 Alphaproteobacteria bacterium | reverse complement strand
GATGCGCGAGACAAAGAATGCCTCGGAGGCGGAGAACCTTGCCGACGCGCAACGGCTTGCCGCCATGTTCGAAGCCGTGAACCGGCTGCCCGTGCCGCTGATCGGCAAGATCCACGGCGCGGCGCTTGGCGGCGGCACGGGGCTTGCGGCTTGCTGCGACCATGTGCTTGCCGTCAGCGACGCTTCCTTCGGGCTTACCGAGGTGCGCCTTGGCATCGTCCCGGCCGTGATCTCGCCCTATGTCATCGCCAAGATCGGGCACAGCCAGGCGCGGTCGCTGTTCACCTCCGGCAGGCGCTTCTCCGCCGACGAGGGCTTACGCATCGGGCTGGTGCATGAAGTGCCGGAGGACCGCGAATCGCTGGAAATCCGCACCCAGATTGCTATCAAGGAATGGCTGAAGGCCGGGCCGCAGGCCGCCAGAGCCGCCAAGAAGCTGATTTTCGACCTCCCCGCCCTGCCCTCGGCGGAAAAAATCCGTGAGCATACCGTGCGGCTGATCGCGGGCATCCGCGTGGGTGAGGAAGCCCAAGAGGGCATGGGCGCGCTGCTTGAGAAGCGCAAACCTCGTTGGTTTCCAGAGGAATAGCGCGAGCCTTGCCCTAAGACGGGACGCGAGGTACAACTATATCCAAGTTATTGGATATTCTGATGTTACCATGTCTCACCATTCCGCTTCCGCGCATGCGGGCGGCGAACTTTCTTATGGCGCTCCGACGCCGGGAGTTCCCGTCTTTGCCGCGATTGATCTTGGCACGAACAACTGCCGCCTGCTGATCGCCTCGCCCCAGGCGGGCGGGTTGCAGGTTCTGGATACATTCTCCCGCGTCGTCCGTCTGGGCGAAGGCGTGAGCGCGAACGCAGCGCTTTCGCCACTCGCCATGGACCGCGCCGTGGAAGCGCTCAAAATCTGCGCGCGCAAACTCTCCCGCTATGATATCGCCGCCGGGCGCTATGTCGCCACCGAAGCCTGCCGGCGCGCAAAGAACTGCGAGGATTTCATCCTGCGCATCAAGCGCGAGACGGGGTTGTTCGTCGAAATCATCCCTCACGAGGAAGAAGCAAGGCTCGCCTTCACCGGCTGCACCCCCCTGATCCGCAAGGACACGGAGCGCGCCATCATCATCGATATCGGCGGCGGCAGCACGGAATGCATGTGGACGGCGCGGGAAAATGGCGATCACCGCATCCTCGCGCTCGATTCCACCCCCTGCGGTGTGATGCGCCTCACCGAGCAATTCGGCGGGTCGGGGCTGCAGCCGCGATTCCATGACATGGTGGCTTTCGTGAAGGAACATGTGGGGCGCTTCGACGCCTCCCACGGCATCGCGGCCGCGCTCGGGCAGACCGGCATTCAGATGCTCTGCACTTCCGGCACGGTGACCACCATCGCCGCCATCTACCTCAACCTTTCGCGCTACGACCGCGCGCAGGTGGACGGGCTGCGGCTATCGGCGGATTCGATCCGCAACGTGATTGCGACCATCCTCGCCATGGACGACGCATCCCTGCGCGCCCACCCGTGCATGGGCGACGACCGGGCCGATTTCATGGTGGCGGGATGCGCCATCCTCCAGGCCATCCTCGACGTGTGGCCCCTGCCCGAAATCACCATCGGCGACCGGGGCGTACGCGAGGGCATCGTGTTCACGCTGATTCGCGAGCAGAGCACCGGTGGCTGAAAAGAAATCCTCTGGGCGAAGCGGTGGGCGTGGGTTGACTCAAAAAGTCAAAACCGCCAAGAAGCGCCCCATCGGCTCCACGCGCTGGCTGGAGCGGCAGCTTAACGACCCTTACGTCGCCCAGGCCAAGAGGGATGGGTATAAGTCGCGCGCCGCGTATAAGCTCATTGAGATGGATGAGAAGTTTCATCTGCTGAAACCGGGAATGAAAGTGGTCGATCTCGGCGCCGCGCCGGGCGGGTGGACGCAGGTGGCCGTGCAGAAAACAAAAGGCGCGGTGGTAGGCATCGACCTGCTGGAGATGGATGCCATCCCCGGCGCCGAGCTGCTGCAGGGGGATTTCACAGACGATGAGGCGCCCGAGAAGCTCAAAGCCCTGCTCGGCGGAAAAGCCGATGCGGTGCTCTCCGACATGGCGCCCAACACCACCGGCGTGCCGGAAGTGGACCATTTAAGAATTATCGCCCTGTGCGAAATGGCGCTGGATTTCGCGCTCGACGTGCTCGCGCCCGGAGGCTGCTTCGTGTGCAAGGTGCGCCAGGGGGGCACGGAAAGCGAGCTTCTGGCATTGATGAAAAAGCACTTTACCACCGTGCGGCACGCCAAGCCGCCCGCCAGCCGCAAGGATTCGGCGGAAGCTTATGTGGTGGCCACGGGGTTCAAGGAGTGCGGCCAAGCTTCCTCCCCCTCAGAGGGGGAGGATTAAGGTGGGGGTTCGAGAGAGGGCCCGGGTTGCACCAACCCCCACCCTTCCTCCCCCTCTGAGGGGGAGGGGTTGGCGTTGACGAGGCGTTATGGATTGCCTAAATATTGGGCCGGGAGCGCGGGTGTAGTTCAATGGTAGAACGGCAGCTTCCCAAGCTGCATACGAGGGTTCGATTCCCTTCACCCGCTCCATTTTAGCAGTTCATTAAGGGTTAGCCTTTTAGGATTAGCATCATCCTTTTCTTTCAAAGCTTTTATGGCTGACGCTCCCTCTTTCAACCCTGAGGAATACAACTTCCCAATGCAGCAACTCTTTTATGTGCGCATAGGCTCCGCCTGCTTTGCCCCAGGCGGGGCACACAGCATGGAAGAACTTCAGGAGATTACAGAGGAGTTTGCTCAGCATGTAAATGGTCACTTTGAAGCGACCTCCACCAACACCGTGGTGATAGAGCGGCCAGGACAGAGCACCGATGGCTAATTTTACACGCCAGCTTGCGGAAAAAGCGCTTTTTTATTGCGTATTATTCAAAGGACAAACACCAAATGGCGAAGCGTGTTTCGCTTATGTTGGCATCCACCATAACGACCTGATAAAAGCGTTGGATCTCATGACGAGGGATGCGGTGTTCAACCCTAAAAACCATCATGGCATGGTACTGGCACGCGGATTGGGAGAACCTTCTAAAGAACTTCGTGCGTATATGCGTCAGCGCTTCCGGTTCTCGGAAGATTCCGTCGCTTTTTTTGAGCAGTAGCGTTAAGCGCGCGCCGTATCTTTTGCGAGCATTTGAGAAATAGCCTGCCTAACCGTACCCAACTCTTCCATGCTAGCCCCGGCCTTTGTCAAATCTTCTTCCAACTTCCCCATCGCATTTTTAGTGCTACGCAGAGAATCTCTGCTTTGGGGATCCTCATAAATGCCATAGCTTTGGGTGATAATACCAGCCAGTTGCGCGCGTGATCTCCTATCAGCTGCACCGGCAACTATCCCTTCGGCAAGATGTATGATATTTTCCATTTTATCTAAGTCCAATGGACGCTCTGTGTGCACTCTTTCAGGCTCAGGCATGGAAATTCTTCCAATCGCCTCATCCAAACGCCCCGCAACCTCTGCCTTCACCTCACCAGCCCTCTTGCCATTGGGAATGGATACACCCAAAGCTTTTGCCGCAGCATCAATAATGTATTCATTTGCCAAATCCTGATGGCCCATGTGGCTTTCAATCACGCGGCAGGCATAATTAAGATCCTGCAATGCTTCATAACGCTGCTCATTGGTCGCTCCCAGAAGAATACCAATGACATTTGGTTGAAGCTGCTGGAAAGCGTCATAAACACGCGGATCGCGCTCTGAAGTAGCCGGACCTCTAGGTTCAGACTGCAGCGCCGCCGCATCAGGAAATGGCGCCATAGGCCCAAGCGCCTCTCTTATAATAGCACTTTGTTCCTCAAGCGCTTTATGCTTGGCTGGATCAGCAAGTTGACGCGCAATATCATCTCCCAGTACGTCGGCAACCACCAAGCTGATAGCGTCTTTATATTCCGGATAATCATGCTGCCAGTTAATTACCGTACGAAATTCTTGAAGATAATCATTATGCAGTAATTCTTGTGCATCAAGAATGGCGGCTACAGGAACTCCTTCTGGAGCCACATCTTTCATGGCCTGAATAAGTACGCCGGACTGTGAGGGATCTCTGTTCTGGCGATAGGCTCTGTATGCATCTTGGAAATCAGGTGAACCTGCGCAAGCGTCCACCATGATTTTATTTCGCATGTGATTGATAACCTGAGCCGCGCCATTCGCTTGGTCATACGTAATAGTAGCAGCTCTGTCCGTAAGCACGTCGTATTGAATCGTCATGACATTCCGAAGAAGCGCTATATCTTTTCCCATGTCAGGGAAATAGGCTCCAATTTCATCCACCATGGTTTTGGAGTAATTTTTCAACTCATATGCTGTATTTAAAGCGTTCCTCAGGCGCGCTTCGGCTTGAAGATCTAAATCTGGCATAAGCTTACCTAATCAATAAGATTAAGTTTAGCCTAAAAGAAATTTGTTAATTTTAAATAAAAATAATCCATTATGTTAATATAATGTTTAGTTATTTTGCTGATTTTAATTTTAATTTAATATATCCGGCTGTATTGTTTTATGAATGGCATGTCCTCGTACTTTATTATAGAAAAAATTTTTTGATAAGATTGGTATTTTATGAGCTTGCCGCCACCTCTTAATGAATCTCAAATATCTACCATATCTCCCATTTTGAGCGGAATACTCTCAGGTTGTGGAGTAGATGGTGCATACGTTGAACACTATTTAGTTTCACTCTCTCCTTTGGCAAAAGGCACTTTTGTTGATGTTTATGCGTCAGATATTGAGGGGGCGCCAGTTACTAAAATTGCCAGCTCTCAACAATTAGGGCATCTCGAACAGTATCGCCTTGGCGCGGAAGAATTTCCCATACGTTATGGCTGTCAGCCTCTGAACGCCTCCCAAAGCGTAGTGTTGGAAGAACGCGCTCTGGTACTAGAAAATTTTCTAGAGGAGCGTGGATTTAACTTTAAGCAAATTCATACCATAGCCAATGCATGTGCGGATATCTTGAACAATTCCTCACATTTTAGAAACACAGGGCTAATGCTTACGGATATTGGTGAACAGAATATAGGCATATGCATTCGTGATAATAGCACTCGCTTTTCTCTAGTATGCCTGGATTCTGGAGCACTGCAAATAGAGAACGGGCAACAGTATAAGCGAGGGTTCCTTTTTGGCAGAGAGAATGTAGCCGAATTTAATGTCGCAGCTGCTCAAGCAGTGGAGAACTTACTTGGGGTTTTATTGTCAGATTATGATCGCAGTGTAAAATCCCCAGAAGTCGCGGAGGCCTACAACGAACTTCTGGATGTTGCAAGAGATGTAAAAACTACGCGGCCAAAGGCTTCGCTTTTTGACCAACCAGATATGACTGTGGCCCCAGCAAGAGACAATGGTGAAAAAATTCGTAGCTAACTAGATGCAACCTTCCTCAGAAACTGTTGTTATAAAGGCAATGGAAGATGCCGTCGTTGAAAAGGGGCGGCGGATGGGAGCGTGATGTTATATTGCATCGCGATGGAAGCGTCAAAATACAGCGCGGTGGAATATTCTCCGACGGCCAGGAATTAAGGTGCAGCGACTACACTCATCCCGACGAATTACCTGGTCGCCTGCAACGCCCCATGGAGACGGCTCCACCACTTTACGAGAAAGCGAGGTAATTATTCCCCCTGCGCCTGGGAATAACCTCGCTCTCCATCAAAATTGTAAAGATGCTCCGTCTTGATGAAATCAAGGCCCGCTTCGGCGTATTTGCCGATAAGTGATGCGATGTCCTGATGGGTAATGGTTTTGGCATCTTCACCCGCCACAAACCGGCACCGCCAGTGATCGTATAGGTTTACACCCGCTGGCGTTTCCGGCCAAACTTTCAGGCCGCGGTTGGTGATGAGCTTCAGCTTCAAGCGATCCGTGGAAAAGGCGTTGATGCGCTCGCCTATTTCCTGCGGGTTCTGGCCGTTCCAGTCCAGGAACACGTCAATCCCAACCAGTTCCTTTTTCTGGGCTTTGCGCGGTTTTAACTCGACGCGAATGGGGCCTTTGTTTTCGGTAAGTTCGAAATTCACGGCCGCCAGTTTGATCGGCTGTTCGCCCATGCGGTCCATGACGGCGCGGGCGAATTCGCGGGTGCCGACTTTTTCCTTGCTCGTTTCGGCGTTGTAGATGTCGCCGGTGTGGATGCCGTCCTCGATCGTCTTGAGCCAGGCGTTCTGCACCATCGTCGCGGCTTTCTTGTCACCGATATGAATCAGCATCATCACCGCCGCGTTGAGAAGGCCCGAAGGGTTAGCCATGTTCTTACCCGCGATGTCCGGCGCGGAGCCGTGGATGGCTTCGAACATCGCGAAATCCTGGCCGATGTTGGAGGAGCCCGCCAAACCCACCGAGCCGGAGACTTCCGCCGCGATGTCGGAGATGATGTCGCCGTAGAGGTTCTGCGTCACGATCACGTCGAAGATGTCGGGTTTGGCGGCGATGCGCGCGGCGCCGATATCGATGATGTAGTGGTCTTTCTCGATGCCGGGGTATTCGGCGCCGACTTCGTCAAACACCCTATGAAAAAGGCCGTCGGCCATCTTCATGATGTTGTCTTTGCTCATGCAAGTCACCTTCTTGCGGCCGTTGGCCACGGCGTATTCGAAGGCGTAGCGGATGATCTTCTCCGAGCCGGAGCGGGTGATAAGCTTGAGGCACTGCACCGCGTCCTGCGTCTGGCGATGCTCGATGCCGGCGTAGAGGTCTTCTTCGTTCTCACGGACGATGACCATATCCATCTTCGGGTGCATCGTTTTCACGAAGGGGTGGTAGGTGGTGACGGGGCGCACATTGGCGAAAAGGCCGAGGGATTTGCGCATCGTTACGTTGAGGCTCTTATAGCCGCCACCCTGGGGGGTGGTGATCGGGGCTTTGAGCATGATCTTGTTGCGGCGCAACGTCTCCCAGCTTTTCGGGGCGATGCCTGAGCTGTGGCCGCGCTGGTATTCCACCGCGCCGACCTCGATCGTGTCGATCTTGATGTTCGCCTTCGCCTCGGCGAGGATTTTGAGCGTGGCCTCCATGATTTCGGGGCCGATGCCGTCTCCGTAGGCGACGGTGATGGGGGTAGCTTCGGGCATAGGGTATATCTTGATGCGGGTTACAATGTCATTCCCGCGAAGGCGGGAATCTTAGGATGACCGCGGCACAGTGCTCGGGGAAGCTTAAGATTCCCGCCTTCGCGGGAATGACATTAATGGGATGCGGCTAATTTTCACTTAAAATCAGCTCGCCAGGCGCAGAACATCCTGTTTGATCGCGTTCATGGCTTCGGAAAGCTTAGCGGCGTCGCTGCCGCCGGCCTGTGCCATATCGGGCTTGCCGCCGCCCTTGCCGCCTAGAATAGCCGCGCCGGCGTTCACCAGTTCCACCGCGTTGAAGCGGCCCGCCGCGCCGCCACCCAGGGCCACGATCAGCGAGACTTTGCCCTCGAAGCTGGTGCCGACGGCCACGATGCCGTCGGTCTTCTGGCGCAGTTCGGTGGCCATGTCGCGCAAATCTTTGGGGGGCAAGTCGGCGAAGGTTTTGCCGATGAAGGCAACGCCGCCCACATCTTCGGCCTTCACCTCCCCGCCTCCGCCGCCCATTGCGGCGGCTTTGCGGGCCTGGGAGAGTTCGGCTTCGAGCTTTTTGATGCTCTCCTGGAGACCGGTGATTTTTTCGGGGAGTTCGGCGGGGTTCGCTTTCAGCAGCGCGGCGGAAGATTTCAGTTTCTCCTCCTGCTCGTTGAGATAGGTGAGCGCGGCGTCGGCCGTCACCGCCTCCAGGCGGCGCACGCCGGCGGCGATCGCGGTTTCGCCGGTGATTTTGAACAGGCCGATATCGCCCGTGCGGCGCACATGCGTGCCGCCGCAGAGTTCGATGGAGTAGACCTTCTCCTCTTCCGTGCCCATGCTGACGACGCGGACTTCATCGCCGTATTTCTCGCCGAACAGGGCCATTGCGCCTTCGGCGACGGCTTCGTCGGGTGTCATGAGGCGGGTAGCAACATCCGTGTTCTGGCGGATGTAGCGGTTGATCTCGGTTTCCACTTTGCGCAGCTCTTCGGGGCTGATGGCTTTCGGGTGGCTGAAGTCGAAGCGCAGCTTGTCTTCCGCGACCTGCGAGCCTTTTTGCGTCACGTGGTCGCCCAGATATTTGCGAAGCGCCTTGTGCAGCAAATGGGTGGCGGAATGGTTGGCGCGGAGTTTCGTGCGGCGTTCGCCGTCCACGGAGAGATGGGCGATATCGTCGAGTTTCACCTCGCCCTGCTCGACCTTGCCTTTGTGGACGATCAGCGTGCCGAGGGGTTTTTGCGTGTCGGTGATCACGATGCGGGTTTTGCCGATGGTGATGACGCCCGTGTCGCCCATCTGGCCGCCGGATTCGCCGTAGAACGGCGTCTGGTTGGCGAGGATCTGCACTTCCTGGCCGGCGGATGCCTGGGCGACTTCCTTACCGTCCACGACAATGGCGACGATCTTGCCTTCGGCTTCCTCGAGCGAGTAGCCGAGGAATTCGGTGGCGCCGAGTTTTTCCTTGAGGCTGAACCAGACCGTGTCCGTCGCCTTCGCGCCGGAGCCGGACCAGGCGGCGCGGGCGCGGTCCTTCTGTTCCTTCATCGCAGCTTCGAAGCCGGGCTCGTCGACGGTGATGTCGCGGGTGCGGAGGATGTCGCGGGTGAGGTCGAGCGGGAAGCCGTAGGTGTCGTAGAGCTTGAACGCGGTGTCGCCTTTGAGCTGGCCACCTTTCTTGAGGCTGGTGGTTTCCTCATCGAGCAGCTTGAGGCCGCGACCTAGTGTCTGCTTGAAACGCTGCTCTTCGAGTTTCAGCACTTCGGTCATCAGCGCTTCGGCGCGGGTGAGTTCGGGGTAGGCCTTGCCCATCTCATTCACCAGTGCGGGCACGAGGCGGTGCATGAGCGGTTCGGCGCAGCCAAGCTGGTGGGCGTGGCGCATGGCGCGGCGCATGATGCGGCGCAGCACGTAGCCGCGGCCTTCATTGGAGGGCATCACGCCGTCGGCGATCAGGAAGCAGGAAGAGCGCAGATGGTCGGCGATGACGCGGTGCGAGACGGCCTTTTCGCCTTCCGCTTTCACGCCGGTCGCGGAGACGGAGGCCTTGATGAGAGCATGGAAGAGGTCGATGTCGTAATTGTCGTGCACGCCCTGCAGCACGGCGGCCATGCGCTCAAGGCCCATGCCGGTGTCGATGCTCGGCTTGGGAAGGTTGACGCGTTCTTCCTTCGTCACCTGCTCGTATTGCATGAAGACGAGGTTCCAGATTTCGATGAAGCGGTCGCCGTCCTCATCCTTGCTGCCCGGAGGGCCGCCGGGGATTTTATCGCCGTGGTCGAAGAAGATTTCCGAGCACGGGCCGCAGGGGCCGGTGTCGCCCATCGCCCAGAAATTGTCGGACGTCGGGATGCGGATGATCTTGCTTTCGGGCAAGCCGGCGATCTTTTTCCAGAGGCTGAAGGCTTCGTCGTCGGTGTGGTAGACGGTGACGAGGAGCTTTTCCTTCGGCAGGCTCATCTCTTTCGTCAGGAAGTTCCAGGCGAGTTCGATGGCCTGCTCCTTGAAGTAATCGCCGAAGGAGAAATTGCCCAGCATCTCGAAGAAGGTGTGGTGGCGGGCGGTGTAGCCGACATTGTCCAAATCGTTGTGCTTGCCGCCGGCGCGGACGCATTTCTGGCTCGTGGCGGCGCGCTTATAGGGGCGGGATTCGGCGCCGGTGAACACGTTCTTGAACTGCACCATGCCCGCGTTGGTGAACATCAGCGTCGGGTCGTTGTGCGGCACGAGCGGGCTGGAGGCCACCTTCTCATGGCCATTCTTGGCAAAAAAGTCGAGAAATGAGGCGCGTAGCTGCGAAACGGAGGTCATGTGTATCTCAATGATTCGGGAGCGCCATATTACTCAAGAAAGGCCATATTTCCAGTGTTTCCACTGAGCGGCAGCTAAAATCCCCGGCGGGCGGACGGTTCGCCGAACCACCGTTCGCTGGCGGCAGTGTCCCGAATATCGTAGCAGGGGGGGCTGAACTCATCTCCAAGACCAATATCCTGGGGGATGGAAAGGTGGGCAACTGTTAGAAATCGCTGCAATGTCTCATCTTCCACCGAGGGCGGTTGGCCGTCACGGCTATGCCACTGGACGGGACCGAGATGAGCATGGACGTAATCCTTCGCCGTCACTTGGCGAACAAAGAGAAAATCCGGCATCGGCAGCGCCGGAACCGCGAATTGCCGCCACTGGCCGGGCATCTGGTAGCCGATATCGAGCGGCAACGCATAAATCCAGGCGCTGCGCCCGCCGGCAAACAGTGTCGTCACTTCCGGCACCAGGGAGAAATCCACCAGCCCCTCGTTATTCGGCGCGCCAACCGCCGTGGCCGTGGAAAGGCGCACCTTGTCTGATCCCGGAACGAACCCGGCCTGAGCGAAGAGTTGCTCCGGGGCGAGCGCGGTGGCGCGGTAGGCGATTTCCCCGCGCAAATGCCGCAACGGCACATGTGTGTATTGCCGCATCTGCGCCATGATATGCTCGCGCCACTGGTGCACTTCGGAAGCTGCGTGCTGGCTGACCTCGTGGGCGAGTTGAAGCCAGTTCATGGAAACTAAGCGTCTTCCTCGGCGAATTCGGCGGGGTTGCCGGACATCGCGGCGTCCAGGTTCTTGCCCTGGCCGCGGATGGCGGCTTCGATCTCTGCGGCGATGGCCGGATTATCCTTCATGAACTGGCGCGCATTCTCCTTGCCCTGACCGATGCGCTGATCCTTGTACGAGAACCAGGAGCCGGATTTCTCAATGATGTTGGACTTCACGCCAAGATCGATCAGTTCACCGGCCTTCGAAATACCCTCGCCGTAGAGAATGTCGAAATCCACTACTTTGAAAGGCGGGGCGACCTTGTTCTTCACAACCTTCACACGGGTCTGGTTGCCGATGGCTTCGTCCTTTTCCTTGATGCTGCCGACGCGGCGGATGTCGAGGCGGACGGAGGCGTAGAATTTGAGCGCGTTGCCGCCGGTCGTGGTTTCGGGGTTGCCGAACATCACGCCGATCTTCATGCGGATCTGGTTGATGAAGATGATCATGCAGTTGGAACGAGACACAGAGGCCGTCAATTTGCGCAGCGCCTGGCTCATCAGGCGGGCCTGGAGGCCCATGTGCGAATCGCCCATCTCGCCGTCGATTTCAGCTTTGGGAACGAGCGCGGCAACGGAGTCCACCACCACCACATCCACGGCGCCGGAGCGCACGAGCGTATCCACGATTTCAAGCGCCTGTTCGCCGGTGTCGGGCTGGGAGACGACGAGTTCGTCGATGTTCACGCCAAGCTTCTTGGCATAGGCGGGATCCAGAGCGTGCTCGGCATCAACGAAGGCACAGGTGCCGCCTTTTTTCTGAGCTTCGGCGACGACGTGCAGCGTCAGCGTCGTTTTACCGGAGGATTCGGGACCGAAAATCTCGATGATGCGTCCCTTGGGCAGTCCGCCCACGCCAAGCGCGATGTCCAGGCCCAGCGAGCCGGTGGAAACCACGTCTGTTTCAATCGCCTGGTGCTGGCCGAGCTTCATGATCGAGCCCTTGCCGAAGGCTTTTTCGATCTGGCTCAAGGCCGTGTCTAATGCTTTCTGCTTATCCATGGATCCACCCCGCTTTGCGTTAATGAAGCGAGATTAAGGAATATGGATGCGTGGCGCAAGGGCTTAGGAGTGACCCAGTAGGCGATCATGAGAGGGAAACACGGTTTTTACCAACCCCTCAAGCTGGGCTCCAATAACCTGCGCAGCCTGCTTTTCCGCCATATCTCTCCCATGGCCATTGGCGTGCTCTACCAGCATTTCACGAGCCTGAAACAACACTTCATCGGCCGTTCTTCCCTGCGGATCATAGAAAATATATTGGCTGTCCACCATGGAACGCAGTGCCGTGATGCCTTCGAAATAGGCAGCAAGCAGCTCCGTATGGTTTTCAACAAAACCCTCATAGTTTTTACCCTGCTGAAACCCCCGGACTTTGGTTGAAATCTCCGAAAGGAGCTCCCGCTGATGCGATGCTAGGTTATCATATTTTACGGCGCGCAGATCCTCAGGGATCAGCAGGTCGGGGTTATCAGCCAAGCGGTCACGGATAACTTGGAGCTTGTCGTAATATTCCAGCGGGTCGCGATGCCAAACTTCCACCGCGTCGTTCACTTCGCGAAGGATGGCGCGCGTCCTTAGGTCCACCAGGAACAGGCAGGCCGCCTCCAGCGCAAGCGTGGAAGCCTCCAACTCCAGCGGCGTCGGCTTCACCACGCCGTAATAGCCAGATACCATCGCGTGCACTTTGGCAATGTCGAGTTCTCCCCTATCGTCAAAACATGCGCCCACCACGGCTACCCAGAGGTCATAAAGCTGGTAAATGGCTTTGTCGTTGAAGGCTTCGAACGGATCGCCGAAACCTGAGATATAAGGCTTTCCCGAACGCATGTCCCGGTAGAAATTATCCGGGAAGGCATCCCCGTTGCATGGCCCGCTCTCCAGGCCTTCCACATATTCCGGCCGCTCCCAGCGGCCCTGGACGTCTTGAATGTCGCGCTGGATGGCGTAGACAATGGAATTTTCCCCTAAAGGATCCCACTTGGTACCATTCACCGTATCGTTGCATGCACGGTAAAACTTTTCCATCATGATGCGGCAAGCCGTCGCCTGACGCGCCGTATCGGGGTCGCTGGAATGCTCACGGCGTTGGTAATATTGAATTTTCTCATCCAGCCGTTCCAGAAACCGCGTTGCACTCTTCACATGGGGCAACGCATCGCGGCCAGCGGCAGCGAAAGTTGCAAACCAAAAACTGATGAAACGGTTATTCGGCGCGCTTTGATCCGGATCATAGCCGTAGGAGCGTTCCCGCACATGGCCCAGCATCTGACCGATCTGGCGGCAGATCTCAGGCGTAACTTCGCTCGGCTTACGGCCTTGCACCTCTCCTTCGAAAAAATTGACCAGGGCATAAGGCATGGTTGCGCCCGCAGCATCGCGAAGTTCTGGGTGTTCGCTCTTAAACGGGAGGACGAGGGAAGAGGGATCCCGCGTATTCGAGAAGGCATACATGGTGGGAAGGCCAAGATCGTGCAGATAGCGGTACCAGCCCAACGCAAAATTCATCTGAGTGGTAAGCGCCTCGGCGCCGATATCCACATTGGGAAAGATCGTCATCACGATGCGCTGATAGGTGGGGTGATTCACGTCCACGAAAATCGGGCCGGTGGAGGTGCCGGCGCTAACGTGCTTGATGCCGACCACTTCGCATGAAGCAAACGCGGCAAACGGTTTCAGATTATGTTCAACATCCGCTTTCTGGACGTATTTCAGCGCTACCATAGCTTCCCTGTTTCTTAAATATCCTGCCCCATATTTGTACATTTCGCAGGTGTGCTTTGGTAGGTGTTTGTCATGAAGTTTTTATGACGGAGCTTATTGCCCCTAATAAGCAAACACCCCCTGCGGGTTATCCGAGGGGGTGTTTCGTATATGCTTTGCAGGAAGCGGGTTGGTAGTGGAGTGTTGGATAACACTTAGAAAGGAGGTAATCCAGCCGCACCTTCCGATACGGCTACCTTGTTACGACTTCACCCCAGTCACTGATCCTACCGTGGTCGGCTG
>JAFLCR010000040.1:2028-13688 GCA_017302755.1 Alphaproteobacteria bacterium | reverse complement strand
ACATTGTATGAAACCCCAACTCCCACCCAAGCAACCCCTCCATGGCTGGATCATCCTCGACAAGCCCCTGAACATGACCTCCACGCAGGCGGTGGGCATGGTGAAGCGTATCCTGCGTCCGCTGAAGATCGGCCACGCCGGCACGCTCGACCCACTGGCGAGCGGCATCTTGCCGCTGGCGCTGGGCGAGGCGACCAAGCTCATGCCCTATCTGTTCGACGCCGAAAAAACCTACCGCTTCACCGTGGAGTGGGGCGCCGAGACCGAAACCGACGACAAGGAAAGCGCGGCGGTGAACCAATCCGCCGTCCGTCCGTCTGAAGCGGAGATTCTGGTGGCGCTTCCCGGCTTCGTGGGGCGGGTCTGGCAGACGCCGCCCATCTATTCAGCTATCAAACTGGACGGCCAGCGGGCCTATGACCTCGCCCGCGGCGGCGAGATCCCCGAAATGACCCCCAGAGAGGTGGATATCCACTCCCTGACCCTCCTGGAGTGTCCCGATAACGACCACGCCAGCTTCGAGATGACTTGCGGAAAAGGCACGTATGTCAGGTCGTTAGCCCGCGAACTGGGGCGCAAACTGGGCTGTTTCGGCCATGTTTCCATGCTAAGGCGGACGGCGGTGGGGAATTTTTCCCTGGATCAGGCGATTTCGCTGGAAAACCAGGGGGCAGATGTGCATACTGCCGCCCTTAATGCGATCAGGCCTCCCGCCACAGTGCTGGACGACATCCCGGCGGTGGAGGTGGGGCAGGATCAGGCAAGGAAGCTGCGCCACGGCCAGCCGATCCTCCTGCCGCAGCCGACCCTCCCGGAAAACGCGGAAATCGCTATTTTCTCTGGAAGCACGCTGCTGGCGATTGGGGAGAAGCGCGGTCCATCGATTGCTCCCTTGCGTGTCTTCAATCTTTAAATATGGAGTATGATGATGTCGATTACCGCCGAAAAGAAGCAGAAGCTTCTGAAGGAATACGCGACCGCGAAACAAGATACCGGTTCTCCGGAAGTGCAGTGCGCTATCCTCAGCGAGCGCATCACCGCCCTGACGGACCACTTCAAGACCCACCCCAAGGATCACCATTCCCGCCGCGGTCTGCTGATCATGGTCGGCAAGCGCCGCCGCCTGCTGGACTACCTCAAGCGCAAGGATCAAGCGCGCTACGAGGGTCTGATTCAGCGCCTCGGCCTGCGTAAGTAACTCTTCCGATGATTTCGGAAAAACCCGCAAACGGTGGAACGGCCTTACGGTCGCTTCCACCGTTTTGCATTTCGGCCCGCCAATAGGGCCAAACGGAAAGAGACATAGGGTCGCTTTCCGCGTCAACTGTTAGGATTGGAAATAGAATGTTCAATATCACCAAAAAAGAAATCACCTGGGGCGGCCGCAAGCTGACGCTCGAAACGGGCCGCATCGCCCGCCAGGCTGATGGCGCCGTGCTCGCCACTTACGGCGACACCGCCGTGCTCTGCACCGTGGTCTCGGCGAAATCCCCCAAGCCGGATATCGATTTCTTCCCGCTCACCGTGAACTACCAGGAAAAGGCCTTCGCTGCCGGTAAGATTCCCGGTGGCTTCTTCAAGCGCGAAGGCAAGCCCTCCGAAAAGGAAGTGCTGACCTCCCGCCTGATCGACCGCCCGATCCGCCCGCTGTTCCCCGAAGGGTTCCGCAATGACACGCAGGTGGTCTGCACCGTGCTGTCGCATGATATCGTGAACGATCCCGATATCGTCGCCATGATCGGCGCTTCCGCCGCCCTCACCATTTCCGGCATTCCCTTCATGGGCCCCATCGCCGGCGTGCGCGTGGGCTATATTGACGGCGAATATGTGCTGAACCCCGCCATCCAGGAACTTGAGGAAAGCGATCTCGATCTCGTGGTCGCCGGTACGGCTTCCTCCGTGCTTATGGTGGAATCCGAAGCCGCCGAGCTTTCCGAAGAAGTGATGCTCGGTGCGGTGGTCTTCGGCCACAATCAGATCAAGCCGGTGCTCGACCTCATCATCAGCCTTGCCGAAGCAAGCGCGAAGGACCCCTGGGTGCTCAACATCGCCGAGCCTGATGCGGCCCTGGTGCAGAAGGTGGCCTCGCTCGTCGAGGAACCCCTGCGCGCCGCTTACGCCGAAAAAGTAAAGCAGGCCCGCGTTGAAAAGATCTCTGCCGCGAAGAAAGCCGCTGTGGCTGAACTCGTAACCAAGGAAGCCGGCAACGGCGTCATGGTCGGCGACCTGATCAAGAAAATCGAAGAGAAGATCGTGCGTGGCAACATCCTCGATCACGGCAAGCGCATCGACGGCCGTGGCCCGGAAAACATCCGCCAGATCGTCTGCGAAACCGGCGTGCTCCCCAAGGCGCACGGCAGCGCGCTCTTCACCCGCGGCGAAACGCAGGCCCTCGTGGTCACGACGCTCGGCACCAGTGAAGACGAGCAGATCATTGACGCGCTGGAAGGTGAATACCGTTCGCACTTCATGCTGCATTACAACTTCCCCCCGTACTCCGTGGGCGAAGCCACCCCGATGCGTCCGCCGGGACGCCGCGAAATCGGCCACGGCAAGCTCGCTTACCGCGCTGTGAACGCCATGCTCCCAGACCATGAGGAATTCCCCTACACGCTGCGCGTGGTATCGGAAATCACGGAATCCAACGGCTCCTCGTCGATGGCGACCGTGTGCGGCACCTCCCTGGCGCTGATGGATGCGGGCGTGCCCATCCGCAGCGGCATCGCGGGCATCGCGATGGGCCTGATCCTCGAAGACGACGGCCGTTTCGAAGTGCTCTCCGACATCATGGGGGACGAAGACCACCTCGGCGACATGGACTTCAAGGTGGCCGGCACCAACGAAGGCATCACCGCGCTGCAGATGGACATCAAGGTCGCGGGCATCACCCCGCAGATCATGGAAGTCGCACTCACCCGCGCTAAGGCGGGCCGCCTGCACATCCTGGGCGAAATGGCTAAAGCCATGACTTCTTCGCGTGAGGAAGTGAACGCCAACGCTCCGCGCATCACGACCCTGAACATTCCGAAGGATAAAATCCGCGAAGTGATCGGCTCCGGCGGCAAGGTGATTCGCGAGATCTGCGAAACGACCGGCGCGAAGGTGGACATCGAAGACGACGGCACGATCCGCGTGGCCGCTGTCAGCGAAGAATCCGCCCAGGCCGCGATCAACTGGATCAAAGGCATCGTCGAAGAACCCGAACTCGGCAAGATCTACACCGGCAAGGTGGTCAAGATCATGGACTTCGGCGCCTTCGTGAACTTCATGGGCGGCCGCGACGGCCTCGTTCACATCAGCGAAATGGCCGCGACCCGCGTCGCCCAGGTCTCTGACGTGGTGAATGAAGGCGATGTCGTGAAGGTGAAGGTCCTCGAGATCGACCCTCGCGGTAAAGTCCGTCTCTCCATGAAAGTGGTGAACCAGGAAACCGGCGAAGACATCTCCGACCAGTTCCCCCCCTCGGCTCCCCGCGAGCCGCGCGAACGCAGCGACGATGATCGCCCGCGTCGCCGGCGCAACGCCTAAATGAAAAAGCCCCGGTGAAAACCGGGGCTTTTTTTATTGTCGCCTGTTTTGCTGGGTCTGTTGTGATTTCCCAGTCGAGGTAGGAGCACCAGGAATAGTGTTATCATCACCCCCTGAAATCTGCGTACTCATATGCCGGGTTGCCTGCAGCGCCTTTTCCTTCGCTTTTTCTACATTGTTGGCAGCCTTCCGTGTTTTAGGCGAATCATGGCCATCAACCTTGATTTCCCCAATCTGCGGTTCCTCATTGGGTTTTTCGACAATCTTATCGCGATTGCCCCGGAGGCCGTGTCCCAGGTTCTGAAGCTTGCGGCCCAGCGTATCTTTGATGGGGTCGCTGACAGCGCTTGTGGCGCCCTCCAACGTCCGTCCGGCATTATTGACCATGCCCGCCACCGCCCGCTCTGGGTGAAAGAGGTTGGCCTGCTTTACGGTTGAGTCACCCAGGTCAACGTTAATGGCGATGGGGTGCCTTCTGTCGGTTCCGTGCTTGATGATCGCCGCCTGGATGCTGTCCACCTGCGCGCCATTCAGGGTCGTATCGCGCAGATCGAGATTCTCCAACGCCGCGACGGCGCGTTGCTGCCGGGCCACGGCATTTTGGTTCCTGGGGTCAGGGGTGGTGGTAGCTAGTTTGGCCAGTTCGTCGACCATTTCCGTGACGTTGATTTGCCTTAGATCCTTGAAGCGGAAAATATTGGGATCATTCCCCAGCTGTAATGCGAACTCCACGGCGGTTTTGGTGGAGTGAATCACCACGGGCTTCACGTCGTGCCTTGCGATCATATCCAGCTTGGGCTGGCCTTTTGTTTCATGAATATTTTTTTGAATATCAGCCAACTGCTCTGCCGTGGGTGGGGCGTTTCTATCGGGGAACTGCGCCGCCACTTCCTGTTTTACCAATGCATCTTCATAACGCTTAATGGCTGCTTCGTAATTCAACCGTTCGGCGCGACTTAAAGTGATGGTGCCTCTGCCTTCGGAGAAATCTAGTACATCGTCTAATTTGCGGTCATCCGGACCGGCTCCCTCGTAAAGCAGCAGAAGCTTGTCGTAATTTTTACTGATAGCAGTTCTGGATTTCTCGGTCATATCACGCAATACGGCCTTCGCCGGATTAGCGTCGTGATAGGGATTGAAATCTACCTCCGCCCGTTGAAATAACGGTTTGATAAGGGGAGCTTTATCAAGCAAGGGGATATGCGGCATGCGAATGAAACCGATATGGCGGTTGCCGATACCGAAATTCCGGTGGCGAACATCGTCGATGACAATCTTCGCATCCCCTATTTCCTCCTTACCTTGCCCCAACTCAACCAGCGCCGCGGCATCGCGAAGCTGAACCGTGCTGTTTCCCGTATGCAGGCGCTCGGTAAGCTTATCCATGGATACGCCTGCTTCCTCGCAGGCTTTGCCAAGCGCATCGCGCTGCCGCACGATTCTTTCAACGGAGCCGGGCTTCAATTGCCCGACGTCGATGGGGTCATCACTAAGCGGATTGAGGTTCACCGCTCCGGCAGAGGGGTGCCGCAAGCTGCGGCGGTAGGAAATATTCTTTACTTCGACGCGGGCTTCGCCCAGCCCTTGAATCTCTACCGGATCGGTGACATCGTTTGCCACCTCCGCAAGCGAGGTGAAGCTGCCAATACTGAGGGGCTTGCCGGAAAAATTAAGCCGCTCCAGATTGGCCCGGGCCTGATCGGGATGATTGAGTCGCTGATCGGTTCTAATCACGTCACGGAAATTGACGTCATGCTCTTGCGCCACTTTGAAAGGACTCGCGGGGCGAACGATAACGCGGGCGATGCGGCTCAACGGATTTTCCCCCGCCACATCCCGCCCGGCCGCCGCCTCGGCCAGCATGGCGAATTGATGCGCATGCATGGAAACGGGGGGAAGATTGGGGGTTGGGTTGTCCTGAGCTGGCTGGATGTTATCAGCTTCTGGGGTTTGTTCTGCGCGTGCCTGCGTGTCCGCGGCTAACAATTGTTGACCCTGTGCAATATCATCGTTTAGTAGGTCGATGTTACCACCTCTAGGCATTACAAAAGGTGTATCGGGATGATTGAGCCATTCGGCAGCTGGGGTGCCGGCAGTAAAAATTACAGCCATAGCCCTGCGGTATTGAGCTGCTAGAGCTGGATCACCTCCATTCAGGCAGCGCTCCCGCTCTGCAAATAGCGCTTCGGCCCTTTGCGGCTGATTTTTGATTTGCAGGGCTGCGTTGATGGCCTCCTCGGGAGAGGCGGGGTCAGTATGGGGTGGAGGGGGTTCCTGCTGCCGTTGCGCCTCGTTTCTTTTTTTAGCCGTTTCCCCATCCTGAAAATTTTGCCTGAAAGCTTGCAATGCATTGCCACCAGAAGGCATGATGGCTTGTTGAAAAAACGTTAGGTTTTTATGATCCCCAAGAGCGGTAGCAAGGGCTATATCCCTCGCTTCAGCCTGATCCTCGTACTCATCCGCAAAACGCGCCAACGCCCTTCCCGCAAGCTTGCCATCCGTCTGCGTCATAATCTGCTGCAGGGTTTCCTCCGGGGTACGGGAGGACGCATCTTGAAAAATGGCGTCCAGCGGATCGGAAACTGACTGCGGAATGTAGCCCCCTTGACCCAGCGCTCGCTGAATAAACTCGACGGCGGGAGTGCCATCCGGCATGACGGCTTGCGTAATGCCATCACGATTGCGTTCGTAGGCTTCGGCAAGTGCATTCGTGAGAGCTTGTGGATTTGCCCCGTCAAAAAGATACGCATTTCTGGTATGGCATTCCAACAAATGTACAAGCGCGTTTCCCCGCTCAACGGGATCGGGAATCATCAGAATAGCGTTAAGAGCCTCCTGGGGATTGCGCAGTTGGGTATCATTTTCAAAAATGAGAGATGTTAGCGATGGGGGGGAGACGTTGGTAAAGGGGGCAACGTTGGGATTGTCCGTCAGGACTCTTTCCTGCTCCTTTTGCGGTTCGCTACTGTCGAGAAATGCGCCGATATCGTCAATAACCGCGGCTGCTGTGGCATAGCGGATGCCTTGCAGTAGTTGGGGGTTCCCCTGGTGAAGCTCTTGCACCATCGTAGTCAAATCATTGTTTTCCACGAAACGGCGGTTATTTTCGATGTAACGGTCAAAGGCTGCCTGCCTGTCTTCACCTTTCTGTTGGGCTTTTTCCAGTATGGCATTGAGGCCTGCCACGAAGCGACGCCCTTCGTCCCCATCGCGAGCAATGGCGAATGCAGCCCGGTCGCTGATGCTCTGTCCGCCTATGGTTAGCTCATAGGGTGTGGTGCGATTGTTCTGAGCATTATAAATTGCCTCGGCAAGCTGCTGTTGCTGGACTGCATTAAGGTTGCGGGTTTCGATGATGTCGTTGAGCCTCTGCTGCCGCTGCGCTGGATCAAAATTCTCGAGATCCTTAATAATGATTTGCGCCAGTTTTTCCATGGATGGAGCCGACCGCTTTGGCGGTGGAGGCGGAGGGCTGTCTACTGGTCGGGAAACAGGAGTATCGATAGCTTTGGCATCAGTCCTGCCAAGAAGATGATCAATGGGCGTGTAGCCGTCATTGGGAGTTTTGAAATTGACGCCTCCCGCTTTTGCTTTTTCTTGCACCGCTAGCGCTGCGGCATGCGACGCTTCGGCGAAGTCTCGTGCGTCATCCGGATTAGCGGGAGCGATGAAGGTGGGAAGCGTGTGATTCTTTACATCGTAGCGAGCATCTCCGCCATTCAGCGTTCTATTTAGCGGCATGCCGAGATCTTCGGCGACGCGTTCCACCGCAAGCCTTATGTTTTCATCCTGCGAGAGTTCTGGATTCATGGGGACAGGAATGGCCTGCCCATAAAAATTGCCATCTAGCTCGGTTGGCTGCGCACCTGGCTGCGTGGGCGGAAATAAATAACCGACAAGAATATAGGCGTCTTTGTTACGAGAATTTCTAGGAACTAGATGAAGCACAAGCGAGGGTTCGGTCAGGACTTCACTTCCGCCATCGGCGGTGGGAATAGGCCTGCGCAAATCCAAAGTTGGTATGCCGTTGCCCGGGCCGCCGACGGTTTGCGTTCTATCCGCAAATTTATGATGTGGGATGATGGCTATCGGGGCAGCGGAAAGCTGGGGGCGAGAGGAGAGAATTTTAACGCCTTTTTCCACGGCCACGTTGCTTATGCTTGCATCTAGCCCGCCCGGCGCGCGAGGTGCCCAAGTTACTGCAGCGTGGACCGCCAGTGCTGCGGTGGCTGTTTCGGAAAGATAATCGGTAGCGTAATTGCGATCCTTATGTGGTTGCGCGGCGCGGGTTTCAACTTCCTCTTGCTTGATCCTTTCAGCCTCCAGAAGCAAAGGGTGCTGGTCTGGAAGAGGGGCATACTCGAACGTGCCTTTATGCTCTCCTTCTTCGCCTTTTTGTCTTTCGGGCTTAGTGCGCGTTTTCCATCTCCCGCCCAGGCCGAGCTTGGAGACTTTCTCATCTATGAAATCTTCTTTTTCTAGGCCGCTTAAACCATTGGGAATGGCATAGATGTGTCCATAGAAATTTCCACTGGCATTGCCAGAGCCGCCACTGTTATTTCCAGAATCCCCTGAAGTGCTGTTGATCGTATCATCAGGAATAAAGGCGCCAATAACAACGAATTGCTTTTTGGGCTCTTTGGGCTCTTTACCGAAGCTTTGCTCGAAGCAAACGGCAGTAGGGCCAAGGATTTCACCCGAATCCCGTAAATCCCTTAATGCCAGAATAGGAGCGCCGCGCGTGCCGCCAATGGCTTTATTGGCGCCGGGACCGCCGATGGTGCGGTCTTGGCCGTCGATATTGGCCGTTGCTATGCGGCGGGGGCTAAGAATATTTACGGCTTCATTTATAGCCTGATTTTTGTCTTGGGAAGGTATGTTTTCTATAGGAATGCTGCTAACGACTGTTTCCGGAGCTTTGTTAACAGCCTTCTTTAATTCAGGATAAGCATCATAAACTTTCTCAGCGGTGGTTTTTACTCTGAAGCCTTTCGTATTCGTTAGTCTTACTTCCCTTTCAACGCGATCAGCAAGTTGTTCCGGAGAAGGAGGAAATACTCGTTTTGAGGCGATAAATTTTGAAACATTATTTACAGCATCATCTGTTGGCACATCTTTTGATGAACTGAAATTTCTATGGGGAATCGGTTGCAGCGGCAGCGATGGAGCGGATTCTACAGTCGGGGTTCCGAGATGTGGAGTTAAATCAACATCTTTTAAAAGAGAGGGATAATCACGAGAAAGAGCACTTAGGATGCTTCTTTTGCTTTCTGGATCTGTAATGTTGTTTTTAGCAAATTCATCAGCAAGAAGCTGAGTAACTTTTTTAGGGCGTCCCCCATCAAAAAGATTGGTGCTTGTAGGGGCTGGCGTTACGTTTACCTGGGTATTAACGCCGATGCTTCGTGCGTTTTCGACAATCCTATCATAGGTAATATTTGCCAGGTCTTCTTTGGTAAGACTGTTAGCCATTACTATTCTGCCTTATTCTACTCTTCTACTTCAATTTCTTCCGCTTCTTCATCTTCAATGATCTTCTGCGCTTCGCCGAGGGCGTAGACGCAGAGTTCTTCGAAGGAAACATCATTCTCCTTGGCGATCTCATGCAGCTTCTCGAAGCTCTGCATCACGTCGCTGGGGATATTGCCGCCGCGCTCCTTGCCGAGCCAGGTGGACTGGTTTTGCAGCGGGTGATTTTTGGGGTCCGGATCGCCGATGAAGATGTGAAACGGCGACTGCTTGCCTCCGAAATTGCAGGGAATGGTGAATCGTTTCATGCTCAGACCCGTTATTCTGGCTATATTTTCGTAGATTATCATTCTTTCACAAGGGAATTAACCTTCCCTTACCCCAAATGTCACGGCGCTGTCATATTTCCCGCATTGTCACCCCCGCCGGATTGGGTTAGGTTCCAGGCTTTCAAAAAGGCAAAGCATGACGGTTTCTTCAGGGTTTATGGGTCTTTTCCGCCGCAAAAACGCGCCTCCTTCGGCCGAAGCGTCTGCCAAGGCCAAAAGCGAAGGCATGGAACTGGCCAAAACCGTGGTCTACGCCCTGCTGATCGCCGCCGTATTCCGCAGCCTGTTTTTTGAGCCGTTCCATATTCCGTCCAGCTCTATGAAAAGCGGGCTCCTTATCGGTGATTACCTATTTGTTTCAAAATATTCCTACGGCTATAGCCGCTATTCCTTTCCTTTCGCCATGTTTCCTTTCGAGGGGCGCATCTGGAAATCCGAGCCCGCTCGCGGCGATGTGATCGTCTTCCGCAAGCCTTCGGATACGAAGATCGATTACATCAAGCGCCTGGTCGGCCTTCCTGGCGACCGTATCCAGGTGAAAGATGGCATTCTTTACATCAACGGTGATGCCGTGCCGCGCAAGCGCGTGAAGGATTTCGAGGAAATCGATTCCAAAGGTTCCCTGGTGCGCATTCCCCGCTTCATTGAAACGTTGCCGAACGGGCACGAATATTATGTGCTCGACCAGGTTTCCGATGGGCCCGCGGACAATACCGATGTCTACACCGTGCCCCCTGGCCATTACTTCATGATGGGCGACAATCGCGATAACTCCCAGGACAGCCGCGTGATGAGCGTGGTCGGGTTCGTGCCGGAGGAGAACCTGGTGGGGAGGGCGGAGATTGTGCTGTTTTCGGTCGATCCCGAAGTGTCGCTGTTCGATGTTTCCAGCTGGCCTTCTTTCTTCCGGTTCGGCCGGTTTTTCAATAAAATCTCCGCGCTCCATGAGTGACGATCTGGCCAGAGGGCTGGGATACAGTTTTCAAAACGCCTCCCTGCTGGAGCAGGCGCTCACCCACCCCAGCGCCGCCAAAGTGCCGGGCGTGCATTACGAGCGCCTGGAATTTCTTGGCGATGCGGTGCTTGGGCTAGTCATGGCGGAGTTCCTTTACCGAACCTATCCGGGCGAGAGCGAAGGTGACATCGCCAAACGGCATGCCCTGCTGGTGGCTGGTACGACGGTGTCCGCTGTAGCGCGGCAGCTGGATCTGGCGCATCATCTGCGTACCTCGGAGACAGAGCATCTCAATGCCGGCCGCAGCTTGACCTCGGCGTTGGAGGATGCCTGCGAAGCTCTGCTCGGCGCGGTTTACCTAGATGGTGGATTTGACGCGGCGAAAGAAGTCGTGCTCCGCCTGTGGGACGGCAAAGCCGCTGAATCGGGCCTGCCGCCGAGAGATGCTAAATCCACCCTTCAGGAATGGTCGCAAGGCAAGGGCATCGGCCTGCCGGAATACGTCACGATCAAAAGCGAAGGCCCGTCGCACGCGCCGGTCTTTCACGTGGAAGTGCGGGTGAAGGGTGAGGAGCCGGTGGAAGCCAGCGGTCCCTCCAAGAAACTCGCCGAGCACGAAGCCGCCCGCAAAATATTGGAAAAGTTAGGTATCTCTCTATGACGCAACGCTGCGCCCTCATCGCCCTGCTTGGTGCGCCGAACGCCGGCAAATCGACGCTCGTGAACCGCGTGGTGGGCGCGAAAGTGGCCATCGTCACCCCCAAGGCGCAAACCACCAGAAGTCCCGTGCGCGGCATCATGAACCTGGAAAAAAGCCAGCTCATCTTCCTCGACGTGCCGGGCGTGTTCGAGGCTAAAAAGGGCCTGGACGAAGCGATGGTTTCCGCCGCCTGGAAAGCTGTGGACGAAGCTGACGTCACCCTCTACCTGCTCGACGCGGCAAGGCCGAAAGGCGATGCCGCCATCATCGAGCGTCTGCGGAATTTAGGTAAAAAAGCGGTGCTGGTTTTCACCAAAATCGACACCGTCGCGCGTGATTCCCTGCTGCCGAAAGCCCAGAAACTGAACGAGGAGGGGGTGTTCAGCGATATTTTTTTCCTCTCCGCCGAGACCGGGGAATGCGTGGACGACCTGCTTTTACACCTTGCCAAAGTCGCGCCTGAATCGCCCTGGCTCTACCCAGAGGAAGAGGACGTCACCAGCGACATCACCATGCGCGAACTGGCCGCCGAAATCACCCGTGAGAAGCTATTTATGATGTTGAATCAGGAGCTTCCATATTCCGTCAACGTGGAGACCGAATCCTGGGACGAGGAGGAGAAGCGCGTGGTGATCCGTCAGTGCATCACGGTGGAGCGCGAGTCGCACAAGAAAATCGT
>JAFLCR010000040.1:0-2008 GCA_017302755.1 Alphaproteobacteria bacterium | reverse complement strand
GGGGCGGGGATCAAAAAAATCGGCATGAGCGCAAGGCGGGAACTGGAAAAAATGCTTGAGCGCAAGGTGCATCTGGTGTTGTTTGTGCGGGTGCGGCCCGACTGGAAGCGGGATCCGGAAACTCTCCGGAACCTCCGGCTCAGTTAGGAAAACCGTCATCGCGAGGCCACAAGGTGGCCGTGGCGATCCAGGCCTTGCAAAGCAAGGCCAACGCTGCTTGGCAGCGTTATGGATTGCCGCGTCGCTTCGCTCCTCGCAATGACAATTTTTAGAGTATTTAGAACATGCAGTGGACCGATACCGGGTTCATCCTCAGCGTGAAGAAGCAAGGCGAACATGCTGCGCTCGCGCATATTTTCTCGCGCGACCACGGGTTGAACGCGGGCTGGGTGAACGGCGCTTTTTCTAAAGCCAACCGCCCCACCTACGCGCCCGGCAATCTGGTGGAACTGCGCTGGCAGGCGAAACTCTCCGAACAGCTTGGCACGTACAACTGTGAATTGTTATCTCCAACCGCCGCGCTGGTGGCGGCCGACCGAGTGCGCCTGGCGCTGCTGAATGCCGCTTGTTCGATGGTGGAAGCCACGCTTCCCGAGCGTGAGCCACATCAGAAATTATTTCATGCCTTCAGCCAGTTCATCGCCATTCTTACGGAAAAACATGAAGACGCCATGCCTCAGCACGACGAGCAGGTTGCCCAGGCGTATCTGATGTTTGAAAAATCCCTGCTGGCCGATCTTGGCTTTGGGCTAGATCTTTCCACTTGCGCCCTCACCGGCAAGACGGAGAACCTCTACTACCTCTCGCCCAAAACAGGCCGCGCCTGTTCGAAGGACGCGGGCGCTCGTCATGCGGAACAGCTTTTCGTGATTCCGCGTTGTTTCCTCATTTTTGAATCCGCCGGTCTGCTGCCGGAAACGCTGGAAGGGCTGAAAATTACCGGCCATTTCCTGAACCAATGGGTGTTTGAGCCGCGCAATAAAGCTTTCCCGCAGGCGAGAGCGCAGATGCTGGATACGTTGAAACGCCATGCCGCCAGGGAGCTTCAGGCCTGATATGCAAGCGCTTGTAGCTATTGCCATCTTTATACTGGGATTTCTTGTGTATAGAGCCTTTGTAGGCCAGCGCCCTGAAGAAGAACTGGTTTGCACCAAATGTGAAACAATAGCATCACCCAAAAAACACGAGGTTGGTAGCCCCCTTGCAGAAATGCTGTTTTATTTAGTCGCAATCATCGGTGGTTTCTTTACAGGCTTCCTTTTTCTTTTATTGATTCCTGCTATTTTCTACAGCATTTCAAGGCAGTCTAAGCAAAAGAAAGTGTGTTCAGCTTGTGGTTCCGCAGAGATTGTTCCCCTTCACTCGCCAGTTGGTAGTCGGTTAACATCAACGCATGGCTAAATCTCCAGTAAAAGAACAGATTTCCGAAGTCGCCTTCGCCGACGCCCTGGGCGAGCGCTACCTCGCTTATGCGCTTTCCACGATTCTCTCCCGCTCGCTGCCCGACGTGCGCGACGGCCTGAAGCCAGTGCACCGCCGTCTGCTTTACGCGATGCTGCAACTGAAGCTCGACCCCGCCTCCGGCTACAAAAAATGCGCCCGCGTGGTCGGCGACGTGATCGGTAAATACCACCCCCACGGCGACACCGCCGTTTATGACGCGATGGTGCGCCTGGCGCAGGATTTCGCGGTGCGCTACCCGCTGGTGGAAGGCCAGGGCAATTTCGGCAGCGTGGACGGCGACAACGCCGCCGCCATGCGATACACCGAAGCCAAGCTGACCGCCGTGGCGATGGCGATGCTGGAAGGCATCAACGACGATACGGTCGATTTCCGCCCCACCTATGACGGCGAGGATCAGGAGCCTATCGTGCTCCCCGGCGCCTTCCCGAACCTGCTGGCCAATGGCTCCGAGGGTATCGCGGTGGGCATGGCGACCTCCATCCCCCCGCACAATGTGGGCGAGCTGTGCGACGCCCTGCAGCACCTCATCGAAAACCCCGATTGC
>JAFLCR010000004.1 GCA_017302755.1 Alphaproteobacteria bacterium | reverse complement strand
AGTTTCGCGCAGCGCCTTGCGGATCAGCCCCGCCACTTCCTTCAGCACTTGGTCGCCCGCAAGATGGCCGTGGGAATCGTTGATCTTCTTGAAATGGTCGATATCCACCACCAGCAGCGACACATCGCCCATATGGCGGCGCACGCGCTTGAGCTCATCCTCCAGCCTGGCGAAGAAAGAGCGGCGGTTGGCAAGGCCGGTGAGCGAATCCGTAGTGGCAAGACGCACCAGCTCTTCCTTGACCTGGGTTTCCGCTTCCACGCGCTCGGTGATGTCGCGAAGCGAGCCGACGGAGCCGATAATGGCACCTTTACGGTCGAACCAGGGATAGGAGATATCCGAAATCCAGACTTCGTGGCCAAGCTTGGTCTTCATGCGGTAATCCGCCTGCCATTTATCAACCTCGCGGCGCTTGCGCGTGCCTTCCAGGCCTTCATAGGAATCCACGCTCTTCATGCCTTCGGCCACAATGCGCGTCTCAAGGATCAGCGAGCGGAAATTGAGCGCGTTGATCTCCCCCGACGTGTAGCCCAGCAGCCGCACGATCGACGGGCTAATGTAGTCGTACGTCATGGTGTCGTAGCGCAGGCGGTAGATCGTATCCGTCGAATAGGTGGTGAGGAGGTCGATCTCCGATTTCAGATCACGGCCCCGGAAATAGCGCATCAGGCGGCGGCAATCATCCAGGAACACTCGCTTCAGGCTCATCAGAAAACTAGTGGATTTTTTATACATGGCCTCAATACCGCAAGGAATATTGATCTATATATAGTGCCACCGCACCCAAAAGTACACCAGATTTACACCAGACAGTGTTCCCAAGAAAGGATGCTGTCATCTTAATGAAAATATTCCCTGATACTTTAAAGGCTCACATTAATTCGCCATACAAACTTAATGGGGATTCTTCATGACACTTAGATCTGCCGTTTTTGCGGCCATCCACTACATCAACGATCATCAGCTTAGTAGACTCTCGGATTATGGCCAAGTGCCAGAGTATAAGAACGACGAAAGAAATTTATGGAGCTTCGACACCACGGTATTTGGTGCTCTGGATCGGCTTCATTCTCATGCTGAGCACGGTGGTTTTGATAGGGCTGGTGGCTATAATGATTGGTTTACCAAACATCAGATCGGGGGCGGCATTCAAATTGGGCAATCCAGCCCCAGCGATTGGATTGAGGTTGCCGCGAACTTCATTGAACAACACGCTCCGGAACATGACCGAAGCGGCGCCGCTGCTATTGCAAAAAATCTTCGTGAAGGCATTATTCCGGTAAGATCTTCTGATGAAACAAACGGGCTTACCTGCAAAGCGGTGGAGGATCTAGCCATCCAAGCCGCCAGAACAAGCGCGATAAGTAAGGAAACTGGAAACTAAGCCGCCATTAAGCCGGCGTGCCGTTGCAGTAATGCCGTCAAACGACGCGCAAAAGCTGCTGGATCTTCAGGTTCCTCTCCTTCGATGATCTGAGCTTGCTCAAAGAGCAGGTATACGATGTCACGCATTTCTTCACTGACCTTCCCTGTTTCGAGCATAGAAGCCAGCGCTTGCAGAATCGGATGATCCTGGTTCAGCTCCAGGATTTTCGCGGCTCGGCTCTGCAGTTGCTTCTGCTGGTAGAGGTAGCGCTCCAGGCGGATGTCCATCCCCCCCTCCTCCACTGCCAGGCAGGCGGCGCTTTCGGTAAGGCGCTGCGAAAAGCGCACCGCTTTCACCTTGTCGCCGAGGGTGGATTTAAAAAACGCCAGAAGTCCGATGTTTTCTTTCTTTTCGTCGTTATCCTTCGAATCGTCCTTTTTTAAATCCTGACCGCTGCGGGTTACGGATTTGAGCTTCTTTCCCTTGAACTCCGTCACCAGCGTCAGCCAGAAATCATCCACCTGGTCAGTGAGCAGCAACACTTCGATACCGCGAGAGGCAAAGCCCTCGATCTGCGGGCTCTTTCGGAGGGATTCGACATGGTCGCCGGAGAGATAGTAGATGGTGTCCTGGTCCGGCTTCATGCGGGCGGTATACTCGTCCAGCCCGGTCATGGCATCGCCGTGGGTGGTGGCAAAGCGACATACCTCCAGCAGCTGTTCGCGCTCCTGGAGTGGCTCGCATAGGCCTTCCTTGAGCACGGCGCCAAAATTGGCCCAGAATTTTGCATATTCTTCAGGTTCCTTCTCAGCCTTTTTCTTTAGCTCCTGCAGAATTTTTTTGGTGACCGAGGAACGTATCTTGCCCAGCACCGGGTTGTCTTGCAGCGTCTCGCGGCTGATGTTGAGGGGCAGATCCTCCGAATCCACCACCCCGCGCAGGAAACGCAACCAGTGCGGCACGATATCCACCGCCTGGTCGGTGATGAACACACGCTTCACGTAGAGCTTTACGCGACGAATACGATCCGGATGGAAGAGGTCGAAGGGCTTGATTGAGGGGATGTAGAGCAGCGCCGCGTATTCCAGCGCGCCCTCGGCACGGTGATGCAACGTCATCCATGGCTCGTCGGGTTGGTGAGCGACGTCGCGGTAGAATTCCTTGTATTGTTCGGGGGTGATGTCCTTCTTGGGGCGCATCCAGAGCGCGGTACCGGCGTTGATGACCTCAAATTCAGGTTTTTTGTCCTTCTGCAGCGCATCCGGAGCATCATTCCTGTAGCTGATAGGAAAAGCCACATGGTCGGAATACGTAGACACGATGTGGCGGATGCGCCATTCGTCGGCGTATTGTTCCTCGCCCTTTCGCAGATGCAGGGTAATGCGGGTTCCCTGTTCCACCAATCCCTCGGCGGTGGGGCGGATGGTGTAAGTTCCCTGGCCGTCAGACTCCCATTCCCAGGTTTCGTCCGAGCCGGCGCGGCGGCTTTGCACCACCACCCTGTCGGCCACCATGAAGCAGGAATAAAACCCGACTCCGAACTGGCCGATCAACTGGGCAGCCTCTTTGGCGTCACCTTTTTCCAGGAACTCCCTGGTACCGGATTTGGCGATCGTCCCCAAGTTGGAAGCCAGCTCTTCGGCGTTCATGCCGATGCCGTTATCCTCCAGCACCAGAAGGTTTTTTTCCTTGTCAGAAACGATGCGGATGCCGAATGCCGTGCCCGAAAACCCTTTCAAGCCCTCCTCGGTCAGGCTTAGATAGCGCAGTTTATCGCACGCGTCGGAGGCGTTGGAAATCAGCTCGCGAAGGAAAATGTCCTTATTCGTGTAGAGCGAATGGATCATCAGGTGCAGCACGCGGGCGATTTCGGCGTCGAATGATCTGGTATCAGCGGCGGTCATAGGTTTTTCAGCGAAGATAAAGAAGGGTTAACGCGTAACAAGGTTAGAGACTTTACTTGATATGTACCTTCCTGGCGGATATTCAAGAGCCTTATGAAACTTCTCTCGCTGCTTCTGGTTCTTTTTGCGGCCTCACATGCCCTTGCGTTGGAGCCTACCCAGCGGCGCGAGGTCGATGACGCGCTTATCTATCGCTCCGCCGTGGGCCGGGCCGACGACATCAAAATCCTGCTTGAGCGGGGTGCTAATCCCGATACCCGTAACGACGAAAACATTCCCGTGATCGCCATCGCCGCCGAGCGCTGGGATAACGAGGCTGCCGGCATCGTCATCGCGCTGGTGGAAAAAGGCGCGGAGTTCGCTTATGCCGACGAACCGAAATTCAACCCCCTCATCATCGCAACCCGGCTTGGCAACACGGACATCGTGAAATACCTGCTCGGCAAGGGCGCGAATTATTATGTGCGCGATGAAAGAGGCCGCCCGCTGGTCGATATCGCGACCCAGGCCAAGCGCGAAGAGGCTCGGGCATTGATCCAGGCCGCGATCAACGCCGATCTCGAACGCAAGCGCGCCGAACGCAGCCTTGATAATCTTAACAAATTTGTGAAGCAGTTTTCCTATGACAACTGCGCCGTCCAGTATCTGCGTTATTACTTGTCTTCCGAGCAGGAATCCATCGCCGATCCTGCAACCTACAACGCACGCATTCAGACACTGATGAACGACATCGCCCAAACCAACGGCAAGCTGCGCGAAATTTTCAACATCCGGGTGGAGGATTCGAAAAAGGTTTCCACGAGGTCGATTGATTACATCTTCAAGGAACTGGAAGATATGGTTTCCAACCGCAACCGCCGTGCCCAGGGCTTTGGCAAGGAAGAAGATCTCGCCAAGCGTTGCAACAAAATCGCCAACCGATGGGAAGTCGTCGTTCTGGATCAGAACCGGAAAAAAGTCACGAATTTGAGCGACGTCAAAGGCCCGGTCAAAGTTGAGATTAATATTCACTGATGCTTGAGCCTTCCGCCTTCTGGGAATACGTGGCCGCCGCTTATGGCGTTGCCCTTCTATTGCTTGTAATTCTTTTCCTGGATGCCTTCCTCAAATGGCGGCACGCCGAACACGAGCAGCGGCTATTCTCCCGCAACCGCCATGAAACCTAAGTCACAACGCCTTATCCTAGTTATTCTGGGCGTGGCGTCGCTTACGGCCTCGGCACTGTTCGCCTTATCGGGCCTCAAGGAAAATATCGTCTTTTTTCTTTCGCCCACGGAAATCGCACAAAAACACCCTGGCAACACGCGTATCCGCATCGGCGGGCTGGTGAAAGAAGGCAGCATCGTCCATGGCGAAGGCGAGGAGTTGCGTTTTGTAGTTACTGATGGCGCTCACGACGTGCCCGTCCTGTACCGGGGCGTGGCCCCCTCGCTCTTCCGCGAAGGCCAGGGCGTCGTGGCCGAGGGCGCGCTGGAGGGCGAAACCTTCCATGCCGCACGCATCCTCGCCAAGCACGATGAAAACTACATGCCGCCCGAAGTGGTGAAGGCGCTGAAAGCCTCCGGCCAATGGAAACCCTGACCGGAACCTTCGGCAACGCGCTTCTGTGGCTGGCCCTGGGTCTTGCCCTAACGCAGTCCGTAACCGGGCTTCGGGGCGGCCTGGGCAAAACCGTGATCTCGGCCCGTGCCTTATTCGCAGCCATGAGCCTGGCGTTCCTGCTGCTGCTGCACGCGTTTGCCACCTGCGATTTCTCGCTGCGTTCCGTTGCCGAGAACGCACACAGCTCGCAGCCGATTTTCTATCGCATCGCCGCCGCCTGGGGGCACCATGAAGGTTCGATGCTGCTGTGGGTCTGGGTGCATGCGCTGAACGGCGCGGCGCTGTCGCTGATGGGGCGCGTCATACCGGACCGCCTGCTTTGCGCAACGCTCGGCTGGCACGGTGCGCTGGGCGTATTGGTGCTGCTTTTCCTGGCCGGCACAAGCAGCCCCTTCACCCTGATTTCTCCTATCCCGGAGGAAGGACGCGGGTTTAACCCGCTGCTTCAGGATATCGGCCTCGCCCTCCACCCGCCCATGCTTTATCTCGGCTATGTGGGACTGGTGAGCGCCTACTGCCTGGCCATGGGGGGGCTGTGGGAAAAGAAGCTGGACGCCGCCTGGGCGGCGCTGACCGCCCCCTGGGTACTGGCCTCCTGGGCATGCCTCACCGCGGGAATCGGACTGGGGAGCTGGTGGGCGTACCGCGAGCTCGGCTGGGGCGGTTGGTGGTTCTGGGACCCGGTGGAAAACGCCTCGCTGCTGCCCTGGCTTGCCGCGACGGGGCTGCTGCATTCCCTGCAGGTGCTGAGGACACGGGGAGCGCTGGCAGGATGGTCGGCGCTGCTTTCCATCGCCGCCTTCGCCATGAGCCTGCTGGGAACATTCCTGGTGCGCTCCGGCGTGCTGACTTCCGTGCACGCTTTCGCTAACGATCCCGAACGTGGGATGTTCATTCTCGGCATTCTGGCAGTCAGCATCGGCGCGGGACTGACGCTGTTTGCGCTGCGCGCTCCGCAAGTTGCCTCCGCGCCCCTGACACATCCCGTATCACGCGAGGGCGGCATCCTGGCTAATAACCTGGTGCTGCTGACCCTACTTTCCGCCGTCGCGGTGGGCACGCTCTATCCCATTGCGGCGCAGTTGCTTGGGGAGCAAATGATTTCCGTCGGCCCTGGTTATTTCAACGGCGTCACAGCCCCGCTCGGGCTGCTGCTGCTCGTGCTGGCGGCGCTCGGGGTGCATACGTCCTGGGGAAGCCCGAACCCGCTACGGAAACGGCGGATCGTCCTTGGCGCTTTTGCCATTCTGGCGCTGCTTGCGGGCGCGATCGTGACCGGAATGCCATTTTCCGCCTGGGAGGCTGCCGGTTACGCGGGCGGATTTTTCCTGGCCAGCGCCACGCTGCTGTGTTGGCGCGCAGCGAAGCATGCGAAACTCATCGCCGTGCTGCCCATGCTGCTTGGCCATTTGGGACTGGCGGCATTCACGCTCGGCGCCACCGGCATGGCGACCGGGCAGATCGAAATTCAGCGCAATATGAAGCCGCAGGAAACGCTGGCTATCGGCCCTTATACTCTCGCTTACGACAGCGTGACCTATCATAAGGGACCGAATTATTTTTCCCGCGTCGCGCAGATGGCGGTGCGGGATGCGGATGGGCAGGCGCTGGGCTGGCTTTCCCCCGAAGCGAGGCTTTACCCAGCCGAAGGGCAACGAACCTCGGAAGCGGCGCTACGTTCGCGCCCGCTGCACGATCTTTACGTCGTGGCCGGAAGCATGGACGATGATCAGCGCATTTCCGTGAGGGCGTATTTCAACCCCTTGATCGGCTGGATATGGGCCGGTTTCACCATGGCGGCGCTCGGCGGAGGCATCGCCGCCTTCCGCGACTGGAGGGGCATGCTGCGATGACGCTCCGTCCCCTGTTCCTCATTCCGCTGCTTCTGTGGCTCGGCATCTGCGCCTTGATGCTGGTCTGGATACTGACGCAACGGGGGGATTCGCACGTCCTTCTGGACAAAAAACTGCCCTCTTTCATGGTGGGCGAGACATTCTCGGACAAGCTGGAGCGCCCGGCGATCATCAATTTTTTTGCCTCCTGGTGCGTGCCCTGCCGCGCCGAGCACCGGTTGCTCACAGAGCTAAGCAATACCGAGCTGCGCCGTTTTCGGATGTACGGCATCGCATGGAAGGATGTGCCGGAAAAAACCGAGTCGTTCCTGAACATGCTGGGCAACCCCTATGATGCCGTTTTCCCGGACGGTAACGGCCAGGCCGGGCAAGCGCTGCACATCACCGGCGTTCCCGAAACGCTGGTGATCGACCGGGAAGGGATTGTCCGCGCCCATGTTGCGGGGCCGCTTGCGCCGGACGATCTGAAAACCATTCGCCGCATCCTGGAGGCGCCATGATCCGTTTCCTTCTATTCTGCCTGATGTTAAGCCTTCCCGCTTTCGCCGAGGTCACGCTTGAGGAGCCTATGCCCGACCCGGCGCGGGAAGCCGAAGCCCAGGCCTTGTTCCGGGAAATCCGCTGTGTGGTATGCCAGAGCGAATCCATCGCCGAATCGTCCTCGCCTTTCGCGGCCGATCTGCGCGCCGATATCCGCCGCCGACTGGCAGGCGGCGAGGCTCCCGACGCCATTCTTCCGGCGCTGGCCGAGCATTACGGCGCGGCGATCAAGCTGAACCCCGACATGAACGCCGCCAATCTCGGGCTATGGCTAATTCCGCTTGTGGTTTTCCTGGGCGGAGGATGGCTTTTCCTGCGGCAATTCCGATCGCGTTAAGCTGCGATGCTTGTATTCATCAGGATTTTTCCTACAATCCGGTGAACGGAGGTTCACTCATGCGCCTGATTTTCGCAGCTCTTCTCCTTCTTGCCACCCTTCCCGCCCATGCCGACGCTGTGCTCGACCGGGTAACCCAGAACAAAACCCTCACCATTGCCATGGTGCCAGGGCGCCCTCCGCACTCCTATTGGAACGACGAACATGACATCGTCGGCTTCGACGTGGATCTTTCGCGCGCCATCGCAAAAGAACTGGGGGTGATTCCGAAATTCGTCCACCCGCGCTGGGAGGACATCGTCGCCGGAGAATGGCAGGGCAAGTGGGATGTCGCCATCAGCTCCATGACGCCCTTGAAATCGCGCCTGGAAAAGCTGGATTTCCCGGTGATTTACACCTACCTGCCGGTCAGCGCCGCCGTGCATCGTAACAATCGCACCATCACCAATTTTTACGATCTCGACGGCAAGTCCGTCGGGGTCTGCAACAACTGCTCCTTTGATAAATACCTGCGCCGCAACCTGGAAATCGACCACAGCGTGGCTCCCGTATTCGCCTATAAGGTATTTCCGGGAAACATCACTAATTACGAAAGCGATGACGAAGCCTTCCGCGACCTCGAAGCCGGCGACGGCACGCGGCTAGATGCGGTGGTGTCTTCGCGGCTCAGCATCGGCCATTACATCACCATGGGTAAACCGTTCAAAATGCTCGAAAACTCGCTTTACTACGAACCTTTGGCCATAGCAGTGGAAAAAAACACACCGGAATTCTCCAACAAAATCGCCGACGCGGTAGGAAAATTGACGGCCTCCGGGCAGTTGAGGGAGATTTCTTATAAATGGTTCGATGCGGATTATACCCGGCCCGGAAAATAAAGCTCAGCCGTTTTTAGGCAGCTTTGCCATGAACGGCGCACCTATCAGGCTACACAGCAGGTACACCGCAAAATAAGCCAACGCGAAGGCAACGCCGGTGTCGCCATCAATCGGCATCCAGCGCGCCGCCTCGAAAAACGTCGCCTCGCGGATGCCCACGCCCCCCACGGAAAACGGAATCACCGCGCTCAGCACGCAGGCCACCAGGAACACGCAGAGATATTCCATGAGCATCTGGTCCACCGCCAGGCCGCGCAGCACGGCGAACGCCGCAAGAAGCGTGGTCAGTTGCACGCCCAGCGACCAGGGCAACGCCCCCAGGGTCATGAAGGGCGTTTCGTGCAACAGAAGACGGGTCGAAAGGTAGTAACCCAACCCCAACGCCAGAACAAATGCCCACCACAACAGACCGGATACGCCGGGAATCGCCATCATACCCAAAGCAGCAAACAGCAGGCAGAGCACGAACAACCCGCTTGCCCGCTCGGAAAGCAGCAGCCGAAGGGCTGCCGCCGCAGACAGTCCTTCGCGTTTGAACACGATCAAGCGGTAACCGTCGCCGCCGATGCCACCGGGAAGAAAGTTGTTATAAAACATTCCAAGAAAATAGAGCGCCCCTGAATACAGAAACCCAAGTTTCTTTTCGGATACCGCGTGAAAATAATGCCGCATCCGCTGGGCGCTAAAGAGCTGCGAGGCGGCAAGCGCAGCCACCGCCGCCGCCATCCAGATAGCATCCATGCGTTCCAGGCGCGCTGTAATGGCAGCGACGTCAGTCTGGCTGAACACATAAGCCAGCAACAGCGCAATAATGATAATCTTGAATAAAAAGCGAAGCGCGGGCTTCACTAGCTCTCCGTCCCCGGCATCAGCAGCCGCCCGCCCTCGTAACGGGCCGCAACCGTATAAGGCGTCTTCTGCTGCGATTCGAAATAGCTGCGCATCATCAACTCGGCCAGGAAGCCGGTGGTGATGAACTGGATCGCCGCCAGAATCATCATGAAGCCGAGATAGAACAGCGGCCTCTGGGCAATGGATTCGCCCATGATCTTGAGCACCAGCAGATACCCCTCGATCAACGAACCGAGAGCCAGCAGGACAAAGCCGAGCGAGCCGAACAGGTGCATGGGCTTCTGCCGGTATTTCAGGAAAAACCACATCAGCATCAGGTCACTGAGCACGCGGAAGGTGCGACCGATGCCGTATTTCGATACGCCGAAACGGCGCGGGTGGTGCCGCACCCCCACCTCCGCCATTCTTCCACCAATAATGGTGGAAAGCACGGGAATGAAACGGTGCAACTCGCCGTAAAGCCCGAGCTGCCGCGCCACCGAGGAGCGGAACACCTTGAGCGTGCAACCGTAATCATGCACGCGCACATTGGTAAGGAAACGGATCAGCCCATTGGCCAGAATGCTGGGAACCTTGCGCAGGATCATGCCGTCCTGGCGGCGCAGGCGGCGGCCAACCACGATGTCCAGATTTTCCCGTTCAAGCTTTTCAAGCATCATGGGAATATCGAGGGGATCGTTCTGCAGGTCGGCATCGATAGTGGCGATATATTCGCCCTTCGCCTCGGCAATGCCGGCCGCCAGCGCGGAAGTCTGGCCGAAATTGCGCGAAAAGCGGATCAAGCGGATCCGCGGATCCACGTAGCTCAGGATTTTATCGACCGTACTGTCATTAGAACCATCATCCACGAACACAACTTCAAAGTTGATATCGCGCAACGCCGCCTCAAGCGCCTCCATCAGCGGCTCGATGTTGTCCTGCTCGTTATAGCTGGGAATGACGACGGAAAGTTTCATAGCCGTCTGTGTAGCGCGTATGGCGTCGCCGCGCAACCCCGCGCCTGGAAAAGTGGAAACGAAAAAAGGGCTCCGAAGAGCCCTTTTTCCTTAAAAAAATCGAATGATCTTAGATGATCACGATATCATCGGTCGTCAGCGTGGAAGTGCCAAGCCCCTCGATCGTGATGACACCACCGGCGCCGAGATTGATCGACGCCGTGCCGCTGGCATAGGTCGTGGCTGAAATCACCTGAGCCGCGGTGGTAATGCTGTTGCTGCCGAGATTGCTCGTGATCGCCAGCACGTCGCCCGGCGAGCTGCCGGCACCGTCGAAGCTGGTGATACGGTCCGTACCGCCCGCCGCGTCGAAGAGGAAGCGGTCGTCGCCGGTGCCGCCGGTGAGCGTGTCATTGCCCGCACCGCCTGAAAGAGTATCGTTGCCTTCGTAAGCAACGATCAGGTCGGTTTCCGTGCCGCCGAGCAGGCTGTCATTGCCATCACCGCCGGTCAGGGTGTCATCGCCGCCTTCGCCGAGCAGGGTATCGTTCTCACGTCCGCCGTAAGCGATGTCGTTGCCATCACCGCCGGCCACGCTGTCCGCGCCCAGGATGCCCCAGAGCTGGTCGTTGCCGGAACCGCCGGTAAGCTGGTCGTTGTCCTGGCCGCCGTAGAGCGTGTCGTTGCCGGATTCACCGGAAAGCGTGTCAAAGCTCTGGTTGCCAAAGAGAACATCGTCATTTTCACCGCCATAAACCAGGTCGTTGCCCGCGCCTCCGGAAGCAGTGTCGTTGCCGTTGCCACCGGAAACCGAGTCATTGCCCTGGCCGCCGTGGAGAGAGTCGTCACCGGCTTCTCCGGAAAGCGTATCGTCGGCATAATTGCCGAATACATGGTCATTGCCGTCACCGCCCAGAAGGGAATCGTTATCCTGACCACCGAAAATAGAGTCATTGCCGGTCGAGCCGTTTGCAGTATCGGCCCCGGTATTGCCGAAAAGCGTATCGTTGCCCGAAGCGCCGGCGAGGCTGTCGGCCCCGGCAAGCGCGTTGATGAGGTCGCCACTGCTGCCTGCGGTGATGGTTTCAGCGCTGGTCGTGCCGTTCTGGGTGGCCATAGGGGTATGCTCCTGATAAAATGATTTTAAGCCGCATTTTGCGGCAGCTTTTGTGATACCCCGAAATCGCTAACAATCCGTTAGCAGCCAGTTAATCGCGCTCGTCGATCCACGCCTGCTGAATGGCTTCCAGGATTTTTTCATTCGAACGGGCTGGATCGTCCGAAAAGCCAGGCAGTTCTGTGACCCAACGGTGCAGGTCTGTGAAGCGCAGGTTGACGTTGTCGGCGCCGGGATGGCGCTCTTCCAGGGCAATGGCGATGTCGAGAATGTCCGTCCAGCGCATAATTGTTCCCAGGGAAATGGTGGGCGATACCTGACTCGAACAGGTGACCTCTACGATGTCAACGTAGCGCTCTAACCAACTGAGCTAATCGCCCCAAAACCGCCGAAACGGCTTGCAGGGCGTGAGTTATAGCACCGCCTGCGCCGCTGTAAACAGTTTTGGAACCCACGGATAGCATGACGCTTTTCGGCGGGGGCGATTTATGACGGTTTCAAGACAACTTAGGCGCTTGCGCCCAGCCTCGAATTCCGCTAGGAATCGCCACCTTTTTTTAGCGAGTTTCCATGTCCAGCCATCTACGCAATATCGCCATTATCGCCCACGTCGACCATGGCAAAACCACCCTCATCGACCAGTTGCTGCGCCAGAGCGGCACCTTCCGCGCCAACCAGCAGGTGGCCGAGCGCGTCATGGACTCGAACGACCTGGAAAAGGAGCGCGGCATCACCATTCTGGCCAAATGCACGGCGATCCATCGCGGCGAGCATAAGCTTAACATCGTCGACACCCCCGGCCACGCCGATTTCGGCGGCGAGGTGGAGCGCGTGCTATCGATGGTCGACGGCGTGCTGCTGCTCGTCGACGCCGCCGAAGGCCCCATGCCCCAGACCAAATTCGTGCTGACCAAGGCGCTGGCCCGCGGCCTTCGCCCCATCGTGGTCATCAACAAGGTGGACCGCCCCGACGCGCGCATCGACGAAGTGCATAACGAAGTGTTCGACCTCTTCGCCGCGCTCGACGCCACCGAAGAACAGCTCGATTTCCCGACCGTCTACGCCTCCGGCCGCAACGGCTGGGCCGCCATGAGCCTGGACGATCCGCGCGAAAACCTGAATTGCCTGTTCGACCTCATCGTCAAGCATGTGCCTGCGCCAAACGTGGACGACACCGCCCCCTTCTCCATGCTGGCGACGATTCTGGAGGCCGATAACTTCCTGGGCCGCATCCTCACCGGCAAGATCTATTCCGGCAAGGTGAAGCCCAATGCGAGCGTCAAGGGCATGCGTCTGGACGGCTCCACCGTCGAACAGGGCCGCCTCACCAAGCTGCTGGCCTTCAAAGGCATCGAGCGCGTGCCGGTGGAAGAAGCCGTGGCGGGCGACATCATCGCCATCGCCGGCCTGCCGAATACCAGCGTGGCGGATACGATCTGCGACCTCGCCGTCACTGAAGCCATCCCTGCCCAGCCTATTGATCCGCCGACGATGGCGATCACCCTCAGCGTGAACGATTCGCCGCTTGCGGGCACCGAGGGCACGAAAGTCACCAGCCGCATGATCCGCGACCGTCTGTTCCGCGAAGCGGAGAGCAACGTGGCGATCCGCGTCTCCGAAACCGACGGCAAGGACGCCTTTGAAGTCGGCGGCCGCGGCGAACTCCAGCTCGGCGTATTGATCGAAACCATGCGCCGCGAAGGTTTCGAGCTTTCCGTGTCGCGCCCCCGCGTGCTGTTCAAGACCGAAGACGGCAAGCGCATGGAGCCGATCGAGGAAGCCGTGATCGACGTGGACGAAGAGCATTCCGGCGTGGTGGTGGAGAAAATCTCGCTGCGCAAGGGCGAGCTCACCGAAATGCGCCCGTCGGGCGGCGGCAAGCTGCGCCTCAAATTCCTCGTGCCCTCGCGCGGGCTCATCGGCTATCAGGGCGAGTTCCTCACCGATACGCGCGGCACCGGCGTCATGAGCCGCCTGTTCCACGGCTACGCCCCCTATAAGGGCGATATTCCGGGACGCCGCAACGGCGTGCTGATCTCCAATTCCAGCGGCGTCACGGTCGCTTATGCGCTGTGGTACCTGGAGGAACGTGGCTTCCTGTTCGTGCACCCGCAGACCAAGGTGTACGAGGGCATGCTCATCGGCCAGCACAGCCGCGACAACGACCTGGAGGTCAACCCCCTGAAGGGCAAGCAGCTCACCAACATCCGCACCACGAGCAAGGACGAGGCCGTCCGCCTCACCCCGCCCAAGGAGCTGACGCTGGAAGCCGCCATGTCCTACATCGAGGACGATGAGCTGGTGGAAGTCACCCCCCAGAGCATCCGGCTGCGCAAGCGCCTGCTGGATCCTAACGCCCGTAAGCGTGAGAGCCGCAAAGCGGAAATCGCCTGATTTTATTCAGTTTATTCTGCAATAAAAGCTTAATAACGTTTTGATAAGATAAGCTTTTATTTCAGGGAGCAAAATATCATGGGTAATCGCCAATTCGTCGCCAGCCAGATCGAGCAAGAATTAAATAAAGCATATAATCAAAGTAGCTTTGATTACCATGCCTTACCCAATCGCGATGAAAATCAAGTGCAAAACCCTGATCGTGTGCAATTCACGCTTACGATTCTTTATGCAAACAGCGCTAATGAAAAAGGCGTTGAAAGCTTAAATCGTGACGAAGCTGAGATTAGAGCTATTTTTGAAGCTCCTATTTTTCAACGTAACGGATTTGCTATTAATCTAATTGGAGAAGAACAAGCTGTTCCGGCACAGGCCTATGATCCTATCCATCGCCGCAGCGATCTTCCTTTGGTGCCACGACGTACTTTCGAGATAACCATTCCGCCAGTACTAACAGACGAAGTAACTGAACAGATCCTCGATGCTATTAAGTTAATACAGCCTCAGAATCGCGCGTTTTCTGGACTGGCAGATGTTTATAATGCCGCATTAGGGAAAGATATTAATATTCCGCTTGCTGAAAAACTTCGTATCGGCAAACATCTTGATGAGCAAGCGCGCGATGTATGTGATCGCCTTATAGAGCCTTATAAAATTGACCCTATGGGCTTCCAGACCAGTGCTGATGCTCCACATAATTTTGGATTTTTTAGCAGCGAATCTTTTCCTGCTGGCCTTATCGCAGATCTTAAACAGACTTTTGGTGAACAATCTGTAAGCATAGAAACTGATGGAAAATTTAATATGCTTTTCATTTCTGGAGACGCAGCAGCTCAGGCCACTGCTGCGCAAGCTCTTCAAAATCAGAAAAAGCAGTTAGATTAAAAGTTGCTGATTTAGTCTTCAGGTAAAAACTGGCTACGTGGGCCTTTTGAAAACTCATGCCTAGCTATTTTGTGAATAATTAGCCCAATGGTATGAATTTACATGGCATACACCATAATGTACTCATACTTTGCTTTTTCAACCTAGAAGACCATATGAAGTTCACACCTATCCTCTTCGCACTTGCCTTTGCCTCCTGCATAGCCACCGCTCAGGAGCAAGGCACAACTTCCATTACCATTGAGGTTCCCCGCACAGACGCCCAGCCCGTAGAGCTTGCTCCCTCGCCGGAACCCAAAAAGGAAGAAGTGAAGAAAAAGCGCCTAAAAAAGACCACAAAAAAAGCTGAAGAGGCTCCCAAGATTGAAGAGGAGGCTCCGAAACCCGAAACCGAACCCTCCACACAAGAATCTCATCCATGACCGTATCCGCTGCCCGTACTTCCGCGCCGCACCGTTTTCATCCCACCATCCTGCGTGAATACGATATTCGCGGCATTGTCGGCGAGACGCTCTCCGAGGAGGATGCGTATTACATCGGCCTCGGCTTCGGCACGTTCATCCTGAACAACAACCCTAACGCCACGAAAGTCTGCGTCGGCTATGACGGCCGCGTCAGCTCGCCCATGCTGGAAGCGGCCGTGGCAAAGGGCATCATGGAAACGGGCCTGACTGCGCTTCGCATTGGCCTCGGCCCCACGCCGATGCTCTATTTCGCCGTGCGCGACCTGCCGGCAGATGGCGGCATCATGATCACCGGTTCGCACAACCCACCGACGCATAACGGCTTCAAAGCCATGCAGGCCAAAGCGGCGTTGTTCGGGACGGATATCAAGAAACTCGGCGAATACGTGGAGAGTGGTAATGTCATCCGCCGCTCCGGCGGCAAGAGCCAGGACGTTTCGGTGAAGGAAAAATACCTTGAAGCGCTGCTTGGCGCCTATCGCGGCGAGAAGTTGCTGACCATCGCCTGGGATGCGGGCAACGGCGCGGCGGGAGAGATAATGGAACAGCTCTGCCAACGCTTGCCCGGCAAGCATGTCGCGCTCTTCGGCGATATTGACGGCACATTTCCGAATCATCATCCGGATCCGTCGGTGGCCAAGAACCTGCAAGACCTCATCGCCACCGTCGCCCAGGAAAAATGCGATCTCGGCGTCGCCTTTGACGGCGACGGCGACCGCGTGGGGGTGGTGGACGACGAAGGGCAGATTCTCTGGGGCGACCAGCTCATGGCCCTGCTCTCTGAGGACGTGCTGAAGGATATTCCGGGCGCAACCATCATCGCCGACGTGAAAGCCAGCCAGACGCTGTTCGACGGCATCGCCGCCAAAGGCGGCAAACCGCTGATGTGGAAAACCGGTCATTCGCTCATCAAGGCAAAGATGGCCGAGACCGGCGCGCCGCTGGCGGGCGAGATGAGCGGCCACATCTTCTTCGCCGACCGCTATTACGGCTTCGACGACGGGCTTTACGGCGCGGTGCGTGTGATCGACATCGTCTCGCGCAGCGGCCTCAAACTTTCCGATTGGCGCAAGAAACTGCCCGCCACCATCGCCACGCCGGAACTCCGCATCCCCTGCCCGGAAGACCGTAAATTCGCCGTCATTGATGAAACGAAGCAACGCCTGACCGCCGCCAAAGCGGACATGGAAACTATTGACGGCGTGCGCGTCAACACCGGCTCAGGCTGGTGGCTGCTGCGTGCATCCAACACGGGCGCGCAGTTAGTAGCGCGTTGCGAAGCTAAGGATGCCGCCTCTCTGAAGACGGCAGAGGCCCAGCTTCTCGAACAGCTCCGCTTAAGCGGCGTGGAGTTTAAGACGGAAGCGCACTGAATCAGACGACCGAAATGTCGATGTAATCTTCCGCCGTGAAGGCGATGTGGTTTTTCAGCACAATCGCGGAATCCGCATTCCCGTCGCCGTCAACATCCAGTTTCAGCATGGTATCATTGCCATTCACATACGCGGCCAATTCGGCATGGCCCTGGGCGCTGAAACTTTCACCACCGATGAAGTCGATCTCCACGCCGTAAGCCGAATAATCGATCTTGTCGTGGCCATCATCGTAATCATAGGCATTAAAATCCCACACGTAATCTGGCGCAGAAAGCAAGCTGACGCCCGCGCTCTGCACGATCGTGTCCGATCCGGTGCCGCCTTCGAACGTATCGGCGCCAATGCTGCCAAATAGCAGATCGTCGTTCTCGCCGCCGTCGAGATGGTCATAGCCTGCCCCGCCGTACAGCGTGTCGTTCTCAGTGCCGCCGGAAAGGTAATCTTCCCCGCTGTCACCATAGAGGAGATCGTTACCGGATTCACCGACCAGCACGTCGTTATCCGCTCCCCCGTGGATGGAATCGTTGCCCTGCGCGCCGGTTAGGCCGTCATGGCCTTCGTTGCCGTAGAGAACATCGCCGTCGGCATCGCTTTCCGGATCGCCGGTGGCCGGGCCGGCGAAGACGTAATCGTCCCCCGCGCCACCATAAACCTTATCGCGGCCCGCGCCGGCATAAATGCTATCATTGCCAGTACCTCCGTAGATGCTGTCATTGCGCTCCGCTCCGAACACCTCGTCATCGCCGGCATCGGCGTAAATAAGATCACCGTGCGTATCAGCATTCAGGTCGCCGAAATCGGCGCTGTAGATGCGGTCGTTGCCGTCGCCGCCATAGATGCTGTCCGCATCGCTGCCGCCAAGCAGAATGTCATCGCCTGAGTTGCCGTAGAGCTTGTCGCTGCCTTCGTTGCCGGTGATCCAATCATTGCCGACGCCGCCGTAGAAGCTGTCATTGCCCGCACCGCCGTTCATCTGGTCGTCGCCCGCGTCCCCGTAGAATTTATCGTCACCAGCATCGCCGTTCAGGAGGTCGTTGGCATCGCCGCCATGCAGTTGATCGTTGCCGTCGCCACCGTGGATCGTATCCCGCCCGCGGCCGCCATAGACGGTATCGTCGCCGCCAAGCGCGCTTACGAGGTCCGCATGACCCCTGGCGTTGATAACTTCCGAGCTGGACGTGCCGTCAAGCGTATCCGCAACCGCGGAGCCGTAAATCGTGTCTGCCATGATGCATCCTTACGCTAAAGGGGGGATATTGAGCATGGATAGCTATTTCAGCAAAGATAAATTTTCCGCAGGAATGTGCAGTCCCGCAAATCGCAATGCAGCAAAAAATGACCAGAGAAATTAGAGCTTGCCTGTTTTCTCAGTCTGATGAATCGTGGCAACATAAGCTGCCGGGTCTTTTGCGTAAAAAGCCAACGCTGCGGCATCAAGCCCAAAACCTGCGTATGCTGTGGAAGTGGAGCGGCAATGTTGGTGCGCCCATAAAGCAACCTGAATCACATCCGCAACAAATTCCGTGGCCTGAGTTTCATCGGGGATATTCTTGGTCTTGGAAAGAGCCCAGTCCGCAAAAGTGATGTACAGGGAATTGTAATCATCATCCTGCAGCGTTGTTGGAACCATACGGGCGCGTTCTATAATGGGCAATGCCAACTCAAAACCCCTGAGTTCAAGGCCTTTGAAAAGGCCGAGATCCTGAATTGTGCGTATTGACCGATCAATGGCCTCTAAAGGGACATCCGTCATTGCTCATTTTCCTTGAACCTGCATATTTCTTGTCGCCGCTGGCAGCGTGACGGTCAGCCCATCGAGTGCATCGCTTACGATGATCTGGCAGCCCAGACGTGATGTATGCGTGAGGCCGAAGGCGAGGTCGAGCATGTCTTCCTCGTCCTCGGTGGCGGTTTTCAGCTTCTCGAACCATTCCGGCGCCACGATCACGTGGCAGGTCGAGCAGGCCAGCGAGCCCTCGCACGCGCCTTCCAGGGGAATCTCGTTCTTATGCGCCACTTCCAGCACGGAGATGCCGTTCGGGGCGTCTATCTCCTTACGGGTACCGTCGGCGAGGATGAAGGTAATTTTCGGCATGGTCTCTTTCCTTTTATTGTCCGGCGGTTTTTTTGGTTGCGTCGCGCGCCACGTCTTCGACCTTCCGGCCCTCCACCATCTGCCCCAGCGCCTTGTTGGCGCGGGCGGCGGCGAAATCGCCGGAGGCGTCCGAAAGCGCCTCCATCGCGGCCAGGATACGGTCTCGGTCGGCGCCCTCCAGCGCCGCGCGCAGGAGTGTCTCGGCTGCCTGAATAGCGGCTAACGCCTCTTGTTTCAACAATTCCCGATCCTTGCCGATGGCCTTATCGAGGATGGCCAGCATCTGCTCGGCTTCTGCGCGGGTTTCGGCCAGAAGCCGGGCCTTGAGGTCGGAGGCGGCCTTCTCGATGCTTTCGCGCAGCATTTTCTCCATCGTCTCCGGGGCCAGGCCGTAGGAGGGCTTGACCGCCACTTCCTGGCTCTGGCCGGTGACGGTCTCGGTGGCCGTGACGGTGAGCAGCCCGTCCGCATCCACCAGGAAGGTCACCTTTATGCGCGCGGAGCCCGCCACCCCGGAAGGTATGCCTTTCAGCTCGAATCGGGCGAGCGACCGGCAATCCGCCGCCATCTCGCGCTCGCCCTGGACGACGTGGAACTTCATGCCCGTCTGCCCGTCCTGATAGGTGGTGAATTCGCGCGTGGCCGCCGCCGGGATGGGGGAGTTGCGCGATAGCAGGGTTTCCTTCACCCCGCCCATCAACTCCATCCCAAGCGAGAGGGGCAGCACGTCGAGCAGCAGATTGCCTGAACCCTGCGTCAACGCCGCCGCCTGGATGCCCGCGCCGGTGGCCACCACCTCGTCGGGGTTGACGCCGGTGAGCGGTTTTTTGCCGAAGTATTTTTCCGCCTCCGCCCGCACCAGCGGCGTGCGCGTGGAGCCGCCCACCAGCACCACGCCTTGAGTCTTCTCCGGGGCAAGGCCCGCATCCTCCAGCGCCTGGGCGCTGATGGAAAGCGTGCGCGCCACCAGCGCGGCGATGGCCGCCTCATATTCCGCGCGCTCGATCACCGTGCGCTTGCCGCCTTTCAGCGACAGGGGGATGGAGTCTTTTTCCGAGAGCGCCTCTTTCACCCAGCGGGCTTCGTCGAGCTGGGCGTGGGTGTAGGGGCCGTCGTCATAGACCAGGCCCAGCAGCGCCTGGTCGAAATCATCGCCGCCGAGCGCCGTGTCGCCCGCCGTGGCAAGCACGCGGAACACGCCCTTCTCCAGCTTGAGAATGGAAATGTCGAACGTGCCGCCGCCCAGATCATAGACGGCGTAAACCCCCTCCGCCCCGCTATCCAGCCCGTAAGCCAGGGCGGCGGCGGTCGGTTCGTTGATCAGGCGTAAGACCTCCAGCCCCGCCAGCCTTGCGGCATCGCGCGTGGCGGTGCGGGCCGCGTCGTCGAAATAGGCGGGCACGGTGATGACGGCTTTCGTCACCGCATCGCCCAGGCTGGCCTCGGCTTTGAGCTTCAGGGCTTTCAGGATTTCGGCGGAAACCTCCACCGGCGACACGCGGCGGCCGAAGATGTCCAGAAACAGTCCGTCAGGCGTCGGCGCGACAGGAAACTGGCGCCCCGCCCCGCCCGCCTCCGCCGCCGAGCGGCCCATGAGGCGCTTGATGGAGTGCAGCACGATGAAATCCGCATCCTCCGCTTTCGCGCGGGCGGCGTTGCCGACCAGCACATCGCCGTTTTTGCCGTAGGCCACGATGGAGGGCAGCAGCGCCTTGCCGTCCGGCCCGCGCAGGATATCCGCACCGGAGGCGGCCACGGAATGCGTGGTGCCGAGATCGATGCCAATGGCGTAGCCGCCTTTACGTGGCTCGCCACCGCGAGGCTCAGTGCGGGCCGACTGGCCCGGCTCGGTGATCTGGAGGAGGGTCATAAACGTACTCCCGTCATCCCGGCGAAGGCCGGGACCCAGGGTTCATGCGCTGTGCCCTTGAAACACTGGGTCCCGGCCTTCGCCGGGATGACGAGGAGAAGGGGCTTCATGATGCTGCAGTAACCTTAGTTTTTAAGCGGCGGGAGGCATCGTGCAGGCAGGTGGTCAGGTATTTGAGCCGCATGGCGCTTTGCGCGGCCATGGGGAAATTATCGACGCCGAACTGCTCGGAAAGCGATTGCTCGGTAGCGGCGATGTTACGTTCCAGCATCGCCAGGAAGGCTTCCAGCTCCTGCGGCTCGGAGAGCTCTTCCAGCATCTCGCGCATTTCCATGACTTCCTTGAGCAGCGCCGGCTCGGCGGCGACACCTCCGGTTTCTGCATCCACGGGAAAACCCGCATCGCGCAGGAGCCACGCGGCACGCTTCAGAGGGTCTTTGACGATGGCGTAGGCATCGTTCACTGCCACGGATTCGAGCAATGCCTGCGTGCGCTCCTCCTGCGGGCGGCCGACGAAGCGGTCGGGGTGCAGGCGGCTTTGCTCGCGCACATAGGCGGCTTCGAGCGCGTCGGGATCAATGTCATAATCGCGCGAGAGGCCGAGGCGGATAAACGGGTCAGACGTGGAAGGATTCACCGCAGCCGCAACGCCCCTTTTCGTTGGGGTTCTTGAACACGAAGCCGGATTTCATCTTCTCCTCGACGAAATCCATCGTCGTGCCGATGAGGTAGAGCGACGCCTTGGGGTCGATCAGCACCTTGAACGCTTCGCCACCGCCGTTTTCGCCTTCGGCGACGTCGATGACTTCATCGTACTGCCCCTTCTCGTCGGCGTATTCAATGGTATAGGAAAGCCCAGAGCAGCCGCCGCTCTTCACGCCAACGCGAATACCCACCGACGGCTTACCGCGGCTGGCGAGCAGCGTGCGGACCTGCTTGGCGGCGGTTTCGGTGATGGAAATGGCTTGAGGCATACTCACATCCCCTCCCTCGTCATCCCGGCGAAGGCCGGGACCAAGGGTTCATACGCACAAACCGTCATACAAATCCTCCCATAACGGGTTCATTTCCTCGATGCGCTTGATCTTCCATGCGCGTTTCCATTCCTTCATCTGCTTTTCCCGTGTAATCGCCGCTTCCGCCGTAGCATGGGCTTCGTAATACACGAGGGTTTTTACATCGTATTCCTGGGTGAAACCTGGAACGGCGTTTTGTTTATGTTCCCATATTCGCTTGGGCAGGTCGCTGGTGACGCCGACATAAAGCGTTCCGTTGCGGCCACTGGCGAGGATGTAGGCATAGTAAAGCTTTTCCATAGTTTCATCAGTTACCCTTAAACACTGGGTCCCGGCCTTCGCCGGGATGACGATATTAGGCGGCCTCAGCTTTCTCGCCCTTCTTCGCCTTGTAGTCGGCGATGGCGGCCTTGATGGCGTCTTCGGCCAGCACGGAGCAATGGATTTTCACCGGCGGCAGGGAAAGCTCTTCCGCGATCTGCGTGTTCTTGATTTTCTCCGCGTCATCGAGCTTCAAACCCTTCACCATTTCGGTGATGAGCGAGCTGGACGCAATCGCCGAGCCGCAGCCAAAGGTCTTGAACCTGGCTTCCTCGATGACGCCCTGATCGTTGACACGGATCTGCAGCTTCATCACGTCGCCGCAAGCAGGAGCGCCGACGAGGCCGGTGCCGACCGTTTCGTCGTTCTTATCAAGCGAGCCCACGTTGCGCGGGTTGCTGTAATGGTCGATGACTTTTTCGCTATAGGCCATGCTAAAACTCCTTATATTTCGTCATCCCGGCGAAGGCCGGGACCCAGGGTTCACAAGCCACATTCTTTAAACACTGGATCCCGGCCTTCGCCGGGATGACAGAGAAAAAATGCATCCTTAGTGCCCCGCCCATTGAATACTTTTTAAATCAATCCCCTCCTGCACCATTTCCCATAACGGGCTCATTTCGCGCAGGTGGTTGATGCTTTTGGTGACGGTTTTGATGGCGTAGTCGATTTCTTCCTCCGTCGTGAAACGGCCGATGCCGAAACGGATGGAAGTATGCGCCATTTCCTCTTCCACGCCCAATGCGCGGAGCACGTAGGACGGCTCCAAAGAGGCGGAAGTGCAGGCTGAACCGGAAGAAACTGCCAAATCCTTAATCGCCATGATCATGGATTCGCCTTCGATATACGAAAAGCTGAGATTGATGTTGCCGGGGTAACGCTGCACGCGGTCGCCGTTCAGCACCACGTCAGGCACGCCGTCGAGGATGGCTTTGAGGAATTTATCGCTCAGGCGCTTTACGTGTTCGGCGTCCTTGGTCATTTCCAGCTTGGCGAGGCGGGCGGCTTCGCCAAGGCCCACCACCAGCGGCGTGGGAAGCGTGCCGGAGCGCATGCCGCGTTCCTGGCCGCCGCCGTTGATCTGCTCGGCCACGCGGATGCGCGGACGGCGGCGGACATAGAGCGCGCCGATGCCCTTGGGGCCGTAGATTTTATGGCCGGAGATGCTCATGAGGTCGATGTTCATGGCTTCCACGTCCAGCGGAATCTTGCCGAAGGCTTGCGCGGCGTCGGTATGGAAGAACACGCCCTTCTCGCGGCAGATTTTGCCGATTTCCGCAAGCGGCTGGATGACGCCGATTTCGTTGTTCACCGCCATCACCGAAGCGATGAGCGTGTTTTCCGTAATGGCAGCTTTGAACTGCTCCAGGTCGATGAGGCCGTTCGGCTGCACGGGCAGATACGTCACCGCAAAGCCCTTCTGCTCCAGATGGCGGCAGGTATCGAGCACGCATTTATGCTCCGTCACCACAGTGATGATGTGGTTGCGCTTGTCCTTGTAGAACTCGCCCACGCCCTTGAGCGCCAGGTTGTTCGATTCCGTCGCGCCGGAGGTGAAGACGATCTCCTTCGGGCTCGCATTGATCAGCGACGCCACATGGCCGCGGCCGATTTCGGATGCATCTTCCGCCTGCCATCCAAAGGCGTGGCTGCGCGAATGCGGATTGCCGAATTTTTCCTTGAAATAAGGAAGCATCGCATCAAGCACGCGCGGGTCCATCGGCGTGGTGGCCTGGTAGTCGAGGTAGATGGGTAACGTAATGCTCATAGTTTTTCCTTGATCCCCTTCATCGTCATCCCGGCGAAGGCCGGGATCCAGGGTTCACAAGCCGTGCCCTGGAAACACTGGGTCCCGGCCTTCGCCGGGATGACGAAAAGAAAATGCTTCATGCCGCTTTTTTCCTTAAACCGGGCGCAAGACGCGCCGCCAATATTTCCCACTCGCGGATGAACGCGGTGATGTCTTCTTCCGTCGTCGCCCAGCCGATGCTGACGCGGATCGCCGAGCTGGCGAGTTCTACCGGCACCTGCATGGCCTGAAGCACGTGGCTTACGCTCACCCGGCCCGACGAGCAGGCCGAACCGGCGCTGACCGCGATGCCCGCCAGATCAAACGCCATCAGCTGCGTTTCGTGCGACACGCCGGGCATGGCGATGGAAAGCGTATTGGGAATCCGCTCCGCCTTCTCGCCGAAAACCACAGCGCCTTGCGCCGCCAGTTCCTTCTCCACCTTGCGAAGCCAGGCGCCTTTGGCCTGAAGCTGCGGCAATTCCTTCACCGCCAGTTCCAGCGCCTTGGCCATGCCTGTGGCCAGCGCCACGGCTTCCGTGCCGGCGCGGCGGCCCATTTCCTGCTTGCCGCCGGGAATGAAAGGTTTGGGCAGAATGCCGTCCTTCACCACCAGCGCCGCGATGCCCACCGGCCCGCCGATCTTATGCGAGGAGATGGTCAGCATATCGGCGTCGAGGGCCGTGAAATCAAGGGGCGTCTTGCCGATTGCCTGCACCGCGTCCACATGCAGCTTCGCGCCGTGGGCGCGGACGATGCGCGCGATCTCCGCCATCGGCTGGACGACGCCGGTTTCATTATTCGCCAGCATCACCGACACCAGCGCCTGGCCTTCGCCATCGGCCAGCAGGCGTTCCAGCTCGGTGAGGTTTACCGTGCCTTGCGGCGTGACGGGGATTTTCACCGCGTCTTCCCGCGCGTTCAGCACGGAGAGATGCTCAATGGCCGAGACCAGCACGCGGTTCGCATGCGTGCCAGAGAGCGCCGTGGCGTTGGCCTCGGTGGCGGAGCCGGTGAAAATGATCTCGTTCGCAAAGCAGTTCACCAGCTCGGCGATCTCCTTGCGGGCCTTCTCCAACAGGCTGCGCGCTTCACGCCCTTCCGCGTGCAGCGAAGAGGGGTTCAAGGGGCGCAGCATGAGCGCGCGCATCACCTCAGCCACTTCGGGGCGCAAGGGCGCGACGGCGTTGTAATCGAGGTAGCGGCGTTCAGACATAACGCTCTTCCTGATGGACGGCCGCCTCCGGGAACAGCGCGGCGACGGCGCCGTGCCTGGTCTTGCGGTTCAGGACGTCCTGCAACGAAATGCCGCTCAGGTAGCGGCGGATTTGATCGGTCAGCCCTTCCCAGAGGTCATGGGTGAGGCAGCGGGATTTATCGGCCATGCAGCCGGTCGGCGAGGCGTGCTCACATCGCGTCATCCGCATGGATTCATCCATGGCGACGATGATGTCGAAAATGCGGATATCCGACGCGGCGCGCGCCAACTTGTAGCCGCCGCCGGGGCCGCGCGTGGCCTTCACCAAGCCTTCACGGCGCAGCGTGGCGAAAATCTGCTCCAGATAGGGCAGCGGGATTTCCTGGCACTCGGCGATCTTCGCCAGGCAGATGGGAGATTCGTCGCCGCGCACAGCCAGTTCCACCATCGCCATCACCGCGTAGCGGCCTTTAGTGCTTAACATCATGGCCGCCTCCCCAATTGTAGGAAGGCTCAGAGCGCTGGCCCTGCTTTTCCAGGCGGGCGATGCGGGCCTTAATGTTCTCGATCTCGCGGTTGAGCTGCTCGTCGGGGCGCGCGGGTTCGGCGAATGCCGCGGGCGGGCCCATGGTGAGTTGGGAAATTTTCGGCTGCACTTCTCGGGCGGGCACGCCGACCATCGTCGCGCCGGCGGACACGTCGCGCACCACGACCGCGTTCGCGCCGATGCGCGAGCCATCGCCGACGCGGATGGGGCCAAGCAATTGCGCGCCGGAACCGATCAC